>CAKMOD010000124.1 GCA_927910885.1 uncultured Prevotella sp.
TGATGCAAAGGTAATAAATACTTATGAAATTGTGTGCTTAAGAGTATAGACTTGCAACTGGGTTTTAGGACTGACCCGTATTTACCCCCTCTGTACGTACTCTGAGAAGAAGAATGTATATAAAAGAAAAGTATCATAACTACTTGTAGCTATGATACTTACGTTTTTGTTAGGATTTCTCTGTTGGTCTGTTCAGAGTACCTAAAGCGGAGAGAGAGGGATTCGAACCCCCGGTACCTCTCGGTACGACGGTTTTCAAGACCGTTGTAATCGACCACTCTACCATCTCTCCAGAAGGCAACATTGTAGTCTACCTGCTTCCTTGTTGAAAGCGAGTGCAAAGGTATAGATAATTTCTGAAACTGCAAAATCTAAGACAGAAGAATTTAAGAATAAAACACTTTTTAACTAAAATGGGGATAATAACAGTGTGTTAGATGTAATATTGTTTTGATGGGATGATAAAATAAGGGTCTTCAGGATTTTGGAGTGATAAGGTTTGCCACTTGTGTTTAGAGTTTGCAGCAATGTCACACGGAGGCACGGAGAGGACGGAGGATTATTAAAACAAAGCAATGGAAGTAACGGAGGCACCGTTGGTGCATAGAGCGACGGAGCTTGTTTGCCAATTCTATTAGCAATTTATATACAAAGCGTTTACCTCAAAATAGTTATCAAGAATCTGTACGCTATACCTCCGTCGCTCTTTGTGCCGTCTGCACCTCCGTGACATAGCATTACCTCCGTCTCTCCGTTACTCCGTGTGCCTATTAGATAAGACTTTTAGTTTATCACTCCATATTTCGGAAGAACGTTATTTAGTTGGTCTGCTCTTATCGCTATTTACTTGTCCTCTTGTTACTCTGTCTCGTTTTGTCAGATTTTTTCGCATAGTTGAAATTCAAGTGATACTCATTAAGGGGCTAATTAACGCCCAATTGGCTTCTTAAAGATGCCCTTTAAGCTTGCAAAAGACGCCCCTATTGAAGTCCAATTAAGCACCTTTTACTTTGCTACCTTATAACTGTTTGATTTCGTGATGGTTGCAGAGCCGCTTTTTAGGGGGCTTTTTGCTTGTTTTTTCGGAGGTTTTGGGGGTTGAAATGTTGTGATTTTTCATAAAGAGGGGCTTCTTGGGCTTTCGAATCGAAATGGGTTTTGGTGTCGAAAGGAAAGTGAAAAATGAATAATTTTTGAACTCGAAATTAATGCTTTTTGGTAGTGAAAATCGCTTTCTTTTACATATTTCAGCGCATTTAACACTTTAATCTTTAAAAATAGTTAATAAATGATTGTCCTCAATACATATCTTAAAATAAATATATAAATTTGCCACCCCTATATAAGGATGTACTGACGCATTACCTAAGAAATAAATATTAATTAAAAACTATAAATCATTTAACTAAGCCGTTTCTATGAAGAGACTTTTCAAATCTTATTTGTGGATGGTCTTGATGGGCTCGCTCGCATGGGTTTCCTGCTCTGATAAAGAGGTAGGAGGCACAGCTGGTACAGCTTTTGATCCTTCACAACCGATTGTCATTAGTGACTTTTATCCAGACAGTGGTGGTATTGCTACCCCAATGATTATCACGGGTAAGAACTTTGGTACTGATACCACAGGTCTTGCACTTTGGTATGTTGATGAGGATGGCAAGCGTCATCGTGGTGGACTTGTATCATCTAATGGCGAGAAACTTTACAGCTACGTGCCAGCAGGTTTGACTTACAAGCGTAACATCAAACTTGAGGTGACACGTGCTAATGGTACTGATACCATTAAGGGTACTGGTAGCCGCGACTTTAAGTATATCACACAGACTGCTGTTACAACAATTATTGGTACACAGACAAGTGATGCACACGCTACTAAGATAGACAAGCTGTTGACATCAAACCTCTCAGCTCCGGGTTATCTTTGTGTTGATAACGACAATAATATCTTCGTTGTACAGCATAGATTTGATGATAGTTTTAATGCTAATGGAAGCAATTCTTTTATCGAGTGTCGTAACGAGAAGAACGAGAATGTCGGTGGTATGGTGTTAAAAGCTGACTTGAAGAGAGATCAGTTGTCAATTCTTCAGGTGAATAGTAATACAAAAGAAAAAATCAATGCACCAGCTTACTCAACACTTGATGGTTATGAGGGTGTGTATGTTCCAGATGATGCTGGACGTAAATACTACAGCCTGTTGAAGGATCAGGGCTATGCCGTTCATAAGCAGCAGTTCATCAATCCTAATGGTTATGCAAACCTTGACGAAAGCAACTGGAAGTTTTGCTTCGTGATTAATAAGAACGACCAGATGATTTACTCTGTGATGTTTAAGGGTCAACTTATTCGTATCAATCCTAAGACACGTAAGGCAGAGTTGCTCTTGAAGCGAGTTGGTAAGGATGGTCCTAAGGGAAGCGGTGGTTCAGATGCTTTCTGTACTTTCAGCCCTACACAGCCTAACCGTCTGTTCATCTCTTTCACCGATGCACACCAGATTTGGTATGTAGATGTTGACCAGTTGTCAGACAAGGACTCTCTGACATACGCAGGTGAGCCATACGCAGGTATTTCTTCTTTCGGTACAGTAAACGTAACTGAAGGTAAGGGTTGGGAAGACGGAGCGTTGAAGAATGCTAAGTTCTGTTATCCACGTCAGATGACCTTCACTAAGGACGGTAAGCTTTATATTGCCGACTCTGGTAACCACTGTATTCGTATGATTGATACCACTCAGGGCAAGAACGCACGTGTAACCACACCTATTGGTGTACCACAGAGTGCAGGTTTCCATGATGGTGGTGTCGAGTTAGCCAAGTTTAATTGGCCGACGGGTGTCGCCGTGAGTGCAGACGGAAGTACGGTCTATGTCGCCGATTCGAAGAATCAGGTGATACGAGAATTGTCTATTAAATAGCTATTACCTTATTATACTACAAACATAGATATATGAGAAGAACATTATATGTCTTGTGTCTTATGGTGGCTCTGCTGACTCATGCAGGCTACGCCTATTCACAAGATAATGGTACTGCAAAGCAGTTCTCGGTAGCGGGTGTCATCCTCGATGATACAGGTGAGCCATGTATTGGTGCTACCGTTCGTGTAAAGAACGAACCGGGTGTAGGAACAATTTCCGACGTTGACGGTAAGTTTGCTATTAAGGTCAAGCCGGGTGCTACGCTTATGTTCGAGTACGTCGGTATGGAGACCATACAGCGCACTATCCTTAAGGACGAGCCTTCCCTTTCAGTTAAGTTCAAGGTAGCTAAGACAAATGCCATCGACGAGGTTGTCGTGACAGGTCTTGTTTCTCAGAAGAAGGTATCGGTGGTAGGTGCTGTGTCTACTATTAATATGGAAGAGTTGCGTACTCCGGGTACTTCACTCGTAAACATGATTGGTGGTCGTATGCCGGGTGTTATCACCATGCAGGTTTCTGGTGAGCCGGGTCAGAACCTTTCTAACTTCTGGGTACGTGGTGTATCGACCTTCGGAGCAGGTGCAGGTGCGCTTGTCCTCATCGATGGTATTGAGGGTCGCCTCAATGATATTGACGTAGACGACGTTGAGAGCATCTCAGTATTGAAGGATGCTGCCGCAACAGCTGTTTATGGTGTGCGTGGTGCTAATGGTGTTGTATTGGTTACTACCAAGCGCGGTTCTAAGGAGAAGATTCAGGTTACAGCTCGTGCGACAGTGAAGTTGTCACAGATTAAGCGTCTGCCTGAGTATCTCTCATCTTACGATTATGCAAGACTTGCAAATGAGGCACGTGCAATGTCAGGTGAGTCAGATCTCTATACGCCAATTCAGTTGGATATCATCAAGAACAATCTTGACCCAGAGCTTTATCCTAACGTAAACTGGATTGACCAGATTATGAAGAAGACCTCTTTGCAGGAGAACTACTATGCAAGTGCGCGTGGTGGTGGTGATGTTGCACAGTACTTCGTTTCTGTAGGTTATCGTCATGAAGGTGCTGCCTATAAGCAGAAGGAAAACCAGTTCCACCGTCCATTGTCTTACGATCAGTTGACTTATCGTGCAAACATCAACATGAACCTTACAAAGCGTTCTGAGCTTTACTTCGGTGTTGATGGTAGCATCTCTAACCATACAACTCCGGGTGGTAAGAATACCAATCAGGTGTGGTCGGATGTTCTCCAGTTGAATCCATTGATGTTCCCTGTTACATACGCTGACGGAACATTGCCAACCTACGGTCAGAGCGACCTTATCTCTCCATTTGCTGCCCTCAACTATCAGGGTTACAATTCATCAGATAATAGCCGTAACATGATTACCTTGAAGTTTACACACCGCTTCGGTGGTATTCTCAAGGGACTCGTGGGTTCTGTTCAGGCTGTTAATGACCGCACAGCAGGTTTCAGCGAGCGTCGTTTCGTTAGGCCAGACTACTATCGTGCAACAGGTCGTACATCAACAGGTGACCTCATCAAGACCTTACGTTCTAAGCAGCTGGATATGTTTTACTCTTCAGACAACGAATCTTGGAGAAAGTACTACATGGAGGCTAAGTTAGACTATAACACAAGTATCGGTGCTCATAACCTCGGTGCCCTCCTCTTCTATTATATGGAAGATGCAAAGGGTTCTAAATGGGGTAATGGTGATGCCCTCGGTATCGCTGCTATCGCTAAGCGTCGTCAGAACGTATCTGGTCGTTTGTCTTGGGGTTATAACTCAACTTACTTCGTAGATGCTAACTTCGGTTACACTGGTTCAGACCTCTTCCCTAAGGGTGAGCGTTTCGGTTTCTTCCCATCAGTAGCTGTGGGTTGGGCTCCAACTTCATACAAGTGGGTACAGAAGCATCTTCCATTCGTAAACTTCTTCAAGATTCGTGGTTCTTACGGTCTTGCAGGTAACGATAACATTGCAAACACTCGTTTCCCATACTTGACAATTATCAACAACCACGCTGGTACCACATGGGGTTACACCGGTCAGGGTATTGTTGAGAAGCAGCAGGGTGCTGACAACTTGAAGTGGGAGGTTGCTAAGAAGTTGAACGTCGGTGTTGATGCAAACTTCTTCAACGATGCTATCAAGGTGACAGTTGACTTCTTCCGTGACACACGTGACCACATCTTCCAGGACCGTGTTACATTGCCAGAGTTTGCTGGTATGGTAACTTATCCTAAGTCTAATGTGGGTCGTATGCACTCATTCGGTTCAGATGGTAACATCTCTTATTTCCACAAGATTAACAAGGAGATGAACTTTACCGTTCGTGCAAACTATACATGGTCACAGAACATTGTTGACTACTTCGAGGAGAACAAGCTTGCTTACGATTATCAGAGCGTGACAGGTATGCCTTACGGCGTATTGCGTGGTTATGTTTCTGAGGGTCTCTTCAAGGATGAGGCTGACATTCGTCAGAGTCCTGACCAGACAGCAGCCTTCGGTGTTGTTCGTCCTGGTGATATCAAGTATCGTGACGTGAATGGTGATGGTGTCATCAATAAGGACGACCGCGTGCCATTGTCTTACGGTAACAACGTTCCTCGTGTAATGTTCGGTATTGGTGGTGAGTTCAACTATAAGGACTTCACCGTAAGCATGCTCTTCAAGGGTAATACAGGTGTAAACTACTACCGTGTAGGTATGGGTTACGACGCAGGTTGGATTCCATTCTTCAATGGTGAGATGGGTAATGTGTTGAAGATGGTGAACAATCCAAAGAATCGTTGGATTCCATCATGGTACTCTGGTGATCCATCAACAGAGAATCCTAACGCAATGTTCCCACGCCTCTCTTACGGATCAAATAACAACAACTCACAGCTTTCTACTTTCTGGAAGCAGAATGGTTCATTCCTCCGTTTTCAGGAGTTGAACTTCCGTTATGTCTTCCGTCATCGTAAGTGGCTGCGTGCAGCTGGTCTTAGTGCATTAGAGTGTGACTTCGTTATCAACAACCTCTTCACTATCGACAGCGCAAAGTACTTCGATCCAGAGCAGGCTTGGTTTAATGGTGCGGCTTATCCAATCCCAACCACCTATTCATTGCAGATGTACTTTAGATTCTAAGGTTTCACCTCTTAATTAGATTGTAATAATGAAAAAACATATTTTAGCTTTGGGCGCTGTTGCAGCTCTGTTCTCAAGCATGACATTCACATCATGTAACTTCTTGGATCAGGACGACAACTTTAATGCTATCTTCAAGGAGGACTCTGTCTTCCACTCTGCCCAGAATGCAAATGGCTATCTCTATGCTACTCCAACGATGTTCCCATCAGCTGGTAACATCTGGGGTAACTCATGGACTCCGGGTGAGACAGCGTCAGACGAGATTTGTGTACGCTGGCAGACTAACGAGTTCTGGGGTGCAAAGTTTACAGTAGGAAATGTAAATGCTGAGAACGTTCCTAACTGGGGTTATTGGTACCAGATGTATAAGATTATCAGACGATGCAACCTCATGTTATCGAAGGTTGACAAGATTGGTGATATGTCTTCTAATGATAAGGCAGACTATAAGGCAATGGTTCACTTCATCCGTGGTTATGCTTACTACGTATTGTTGCAGAACTGGGGTCCTTGCCTGATTGTCGGTGACGAGGTTGTATCAACCAGTGAGACAGCTGAGTACTATAACCGTGAGCGTGCAACAATGGATGAGTCAATCGACTATATCTGTAATGAGTTCGCACAGTCACTCCCGGGTTTGAAACGTCCAAGCGAGCAGTCAACTGCTTACTTCGGTCGTCCAACAAAGGGTACTGCGTTGGCACTTATCGCACGTCTTCGCCTTGTTCAGGCTTCACCAACTTTCAATGGTGGTACTTACGCAAAGCGTTGCTTTGGTGAGTGGAAGCGTACGAGCGATGGCAAGTATTATGTAAATCAGGATTATGATGCTAAGCGTTGGGCTGTTGCCGCAGCTGCAGCTAAGCAGGTAATCGATCTCAACTACTATACACTCTTCACAGTTGATGCCGATAAGGATAATCCATATCCACTCGACGCATCTGTTCCAACAGCTAAGTTCCCTGATGGTGCAGGCGGTATTGACCCATATCACTCTTTTGCTGATATGTTCAATGGTGAGGGTACAGCAAAGGTAAACCGTGAGCTTATCTGGGCTGATGAGTACTCAGGTCCTGTAATGACCTATTCTCGTCACTCATTCCCTGTTAACTATGGTGGATGGGGTGGTATGTCAGTTCCACAGCGTGTAATCGACTGCTTCTTGATGAAGGATGGTAAGAAGCCAGCAGAGTCTCCACTCTATGAGGCTGACCTTACTAAGCACGTGACACAGAAGAAGTCTATCGGTGATTGTGATATGGCAAATGGTACACCATTGGCTTACACGAACCGTTCAGCTCGCTTCTATGCAAGTATCGGCTTCCCAGGTCGTATCTGGAAGATGAACTCTACTACCGATGGTAGTTTTAACAACCAGACATTCTGGTACTCTATTGATGATTCTAAGGCTGGTAAGAATGCAGCTGGTAACAACCCTAACGACTACTGTATCAGTGGTTACGTACCATTTAAGTACATCCACCCAGATGACTCTTGGCATGGTAAGGATGGTGCTGCTGTTATTCCTAAGCCATTCGCAATCATCCGTTATGCTGAAATCTTGTTGGCTTACTGTGAGGCTGCTAACCATGTTCAGGGTGCTGAGACCGTGAAGACATGGGATGGCAATGGTAGACTCGTTGATGTAGCTGTTAGTCGTGATGAGGCTGCTATGGCACGTTACTTCAATATGATTCGTTATCGTGTTGGTCTTCCGGGCGTTGAAGCTGCAACACTCAGCTCAGAGAATGCTTTCGATGAGGTAATCAAGAACGAGCGTCAGGTTGAGCTCTTCAATGAAGGTCACCGCTACTTCGACACACGTCGTTGGGGTACTTACTTCACAGAGGATGCTAACAGCTCTAACTGGCGTGGTCTCGATGTTTACAGCGAGAAGAAGGGTAACAACGATGGTCCATTCTTCAACCTCGTAACCATCAACGAGCAGAATATCCGCGACCGTAAGGCTCTCCCACGTATGGTATTCCTTCCACTCATACATCGTGAGTTGGTGAAGAGTCCTAAGTTGGATCAGAACCCAGGTTGGGATCGTTAATAACGTTAATATTGTAACTATATATGAAAAAATACAAGTATATTTTAGGATGTGCCTTGGCTGCTGTAGCATTGTCATCATGTAACAATTATGACTTTGAGCAGAATTTCTATCCTCACAAGGTAGGATTGATGGCAGGTTCCAATCGTATCTATGATCGTACCACGGTAGAGCTTTCTGCCGTGGAGAACGGTACGGCTTCTGTTCAGCTGGTAGCAAATCTGAGTGGTTCGCAGATGGCTGACCGTGACTATCACGTGACCATTGCTCATGATGATTCACTCTTCAATGCTTATAACAAGTCAAACTTCGATATCGACAGCACAAAGTTTGCGCGTCTTCTGCCACAGAACTGCTATGAGGACCCAGCTTTGACGGGTACTATCCCATCAGGTTCAAACAAGTGCCTCTTTGATATCAAGTTGAAGAACCTCGGTACCTTGTCACCAGACAGTACTTACTTCCTCAACTACAAGATTGTTAGTCACGATGCAAGTGCACTCGCAACTGACAATAACAAGTTAGGTGTTAAGTTGAATCATGTCTTGATTAAGGTGACATGGAAGAACGCTTACGGTTCTACTGCTGAGGGCTGGAACTATCAGTTGGTATCTTCTCAGGTTACTAACCTTGAGACAAAGTCAACTACTCGTCCAACCAATACGGTTCGTGCATTCCCTATCGCAGCTAACGCTGTTCGTTTCCTTGCTGGTGACGAGAAGTGGGATAACTACGAGAAGGCACTCCATGACATCAATGTCAAGAGTATCGTTGCTACTATCGGTTCGCAGACTGTTACGAATCCTTCGGCTTACAACGTAACGCTGAAGCCTTTCAAGCAGGATTCACTCGAGGTAGAGATGCTGACTCCAGTTGGTGAGTATAACAATACATTCTTGCTTAACGAGTTAGGTGGTAGTGCATCTACTAACGCTACTCACTTCAAGGAGTTCCGTCTTCACTATCGTTATCGCGTGATGAAGAACGCTAAGCAGAACGATGGTACTTGGAAGGCTGGCCCATGGAAGGAAGTGATGACCAAGATGCGTTATCAGTATAATCCAAGAGCAGATAAACTTTAACGATAAATAACTACGAATAATGAAACTTAAGATTAATTTCCTATTCATATTGTCAGTACTCTTCGTGGGTACCTTAGGACTCGCATCTTGTGCAGCAGACTATGACACCGACTTTACTGGCAAGGAACTTGAAGTTCCTCATTCTTCTCAGCGAATGATCTCATTCAATAAGGAGGGTGGCGAGCATCAGATTGTTGTTGAGACCAACGTTCCTCTCGATGAGTGGAAGGCAGTGAGCAATGCTGAATGGCTTACTATCACTAAGAATGCCGATGGTAAGGGTGTAACTGTTAAGGCACCAGCTTACGATGGCTTCAAGGCTCGTGAGGCTAAGATTACTATCTCTCATGGTGAGCGTGCATCATACGATATTAAGGTATCACAGATGGGTCTTGAGAGTGTGCTCCGTATTCCTGAGGAGAATCCATTCTTCAACCGTGAGGGTACTTTCTACTCGCTGCTTGAAAGCAACGTGACAAGTATCGACGTACCAGTTGAGACCAACCTCAACCTTGACAACATCATCGTTCCTGATACTGTTTCTTTCGTTCGTTTGGATGCAAGCAAGACAGTGAAGGACAATGGTATCGTTAAGCTCCACTTCGATATGGATGCTAACACAAGCGGTGAGACGCGTTACTGTACAGTTCGTTTGAAGAGTTCTGACAACTGGGATGCTTCTATCGAGTATGTTATCGAGCAGTCAGCTAAGGGTTATAAGGTTCGTCCTATCTATCCAATGGCATCTAAGCAGGCTTCTGTTGAGATGGTCGACCTCGGTCGCACTTATCGTATCCCATTCCAGCGTGCAGTCTCTGATGGTAACTATGAGATTATTATCCCAGACGATGCTAAGGACTGGTTGTCTACAACTAAGAAGTTCATCTCTGGTTCTGAGGTAGTCTTCACTGCAACCCTCAATACTACTGACAATGCTCGTTCTTGTGACGTGGTTTGCAAGCCTTCTAACGGAAGCGCACAGCCATTCATTATCCACGTATCACAGCAGCCATTCCAGGATATCGTTCCTACGGGTGTGAACGACTTGAACGTAACTCCGGGTAAGGGTCAGTTCAATGTTACATGGAAGGCACCAGACGATGTGAACTATGAGAAGGTTATCGTTAGAGCAAAGAGCAATATGGCTGGCGTTCCTGAGTCAGTGAAGGAGGTTGCTGCAACTGAGACATCTTGTGTACTCAACGATGTATTCAACTTCGCAGGCGACTACACTATCACCGTAACAACTCAGGGTCTCAGAGGCAAGAACACTAATGCTCCTGCAACAGCTACTGCTCAGGCTAATGAGTGGTCAGAGTCTGTTCTGATTCCTCTCACTGCAAGCATGGTTTCTTCTAACTCAATGCAGGCAGGTCACGAGATTGGTTCTGCTGTTGATGGTAACAAGACAACCTTCTTCCAGACAAAGAGTAATGGTAGCACAAGCGACCCACGTCCTTACATCGACATCACTTTGAACGAGGGTATCAACGGTACATTCTATCTTGCATTCGATGAGAACAAGGTGACAACCAACGACCGTAACCCTAAGCGAGTTAACATCTATGCTTCTGCTGATGTTATCACAGCTGCTACTCCTGTAGCAACTCATGTAACTTATCGTTCTGCGAATGCATTGAGTGAGCCACTGTCTTACACAAAGACAAATGGTGCAACTATCACTCATATCCGCTTTGAACCAACAGAGCGCAAGAACGGTACAAAGATCAACAATGGTGGTGGTTCTTTCTACTGGTACCTCGCTGAACTTCACCTCTACGTTTATCACGATGAGGCTTGGAAGAAAGAGCAGTTAGGTCTTTAATTCCCTATATCCCAACCTGCTGGCATAGGTCGCCCCTGTGCCAGTGGGTTGTTTTCGTTAAAGTCCTATCGGTTCGTTAAATTTTAAGCTTTTTTTTGTATAATTATCAATTAGATTGATTATCTTTGCAACCTGAAAATAGTAGATTACGTCATGTTATGAAGACTAACACGATGCTGATAAGAAGATAAAAGGCGTTAGAAATCAATATAATTAATAAGACTTACGAGCATTGTAGTCTAATGACTGATTTAACTTTAATACGATATAAGTAATGTTCGAAGGCTTAGCACGGAGTGTGCGGAGGGTTAACACCATTGGTGCGGGGCATCCACACAATCTTAAAAGGACATGAATAAGTGCTTGAACATTACCGAAGAAAACTTAAGAAAACAATTATTTATTTTATACATTTATGTTATTCGAAAGAATTTTACGCAATAAGTCTCTGATAGCGGCAATGGCATTGACTGCTATCGTGCCAAGCGTTGCGAAGGCTTCTGCAGCTCCAACGGCTGAGGGAGAGAACCAGCAACTCAAAGCAGGAGTTTATTACATTGTCAATGACAAGCGTCAGGCAGGTACAGACCTCCATGTCTATGTTGACGAGAGTGGTTTGCACGGAAAGAATTACACTTCTCCAGCTGCAGACTTTGCCAATGTTTTTGTCCTCCATGCTAAGGGCGACAAGTACACCATTCAGAGTTTGAAGGATGGTAAGTATGTGCAGAATGTCACTGCCAACAGTGTTCCTTACAAGACAGGCAACGACGCGCACAAGTTCCAAATCGTTTATCAGACACAGTCAAGTGGCACGGGTAAGTCTTACTTCAATATCTATAATGAGAGGGTAGGAGCAAACGATTTCTGCTGGCACCTTGATGGGCAGAGACACGTTGTACGTTGGTATCCTTTGAGAGACAATGGCAGAACAGCACTCGGACCAAGCGAGTTCCGTCTTGATCCAGTGACCTCTCTCAGCAAGCAGCAGGTGCTTGATCGTTTGGCTCAGTTGACAAAGGTTGTTGACCCACGTAATGACTTGAATAAGTACTATCAGATTGTTTCTGAGCCTTACGGCAGATCAATGCGTGAGGACTATATTGTTGGCGAAGTGTCTACGGGCAGTTTCGTTGCAACTGATTATAGCTACTGTTGGAAGTTAGTGAAGTTGGGTAGCGGTCGTTATGCATTCCAGAATGCTGTTACAGGTAAGTATATCGCTCAGCAGAATGGTCAGACAAGCCGTTATTATACAACTGCTGAGGAGCAGGGCAATGGTTTCCAGTTCGACCTTAATGAAAGCGACCCATACGCATTGGCTTTCGAGATGCTTGATGCTTACAACGTAGGTATTCACTGTGCTGAGAGTCAGGGCTATCATCCAGTAGGTTGGTACAACAATAACGATGCTAATAAGTGGATATTTAAGGAGGCTACTATCGATCAGGCAAAGCTCAGAGAGCAGCAGGCTTCTTACAAGGCACGTATTGACTTGACTAAGAATGTAGACAAGTATGCTACAGCTGTTGCAAAGTATTTCACTAACAGCACAGCTACTGAGGTTACTGCTGATGTGAAGAATATGTCTGATGCTGCATTGAAGGCAAAGATGAATGACGATAAGCTTCCACAGGGTTTGCAGGATGTTGTATTGAAGATTAAGAACCAGAGCTGGACAAGCTACACAAGTGGTCGCAACTGGGAGAAAGAGTTCCGTATCGCTGCCTACAAGCCTTATAGCGAGAATAACTATAATGCTTGGGCGCGTTCAATGGGTATCGGCTACGATTATGGTAGCATGACAAACCCAACTGGTATCACTGCTCGCGATGGCGAAGACCTCTTCGTATTCCTCGGTGATGATATTCCACAGGATGCAACGGTACAGATTGAGCTCGTACCATTAGGAACTCGCAGTGCTGGTAAGTACTATAGCTTGAAGAAGGGTTTGAACATCATCCTCAATCAGGGTGAGAACAACGTATTCGTAAACTATATCGGTCGTACCTACAACAACGGTAAGTACCTCAGAGATTATAAGGATATGAACATCCACATTGAGGGTGGTAAGGTGAATGGTTACTTCGACCTCACAAAGGGTCACACCAATGAGGATTGGCAGAAGATGCAGTCTGACGGTCTTGTTTGGGCTAAGGCTTTCAACATGAAGGGCGAATTGGTTGTTATGAACATGCCAAGTGATGCTTGCAAGCAGTACACTCCTAATAACATGAAGGAACTTGTTGAGATCTGGAACAGCATCGTACAGCGTGAGGACGACCTCATGGGCTTCCGTGCTTCTAAGAAGGACAAGTGCAACAACGTTCTCAATGCTACTGCCGTTGACCATGGTTATATGTATGCTACAACCGGTGGTACCTATTATAACTACAACACTTTGGGCGACGTACTCAACTACGACAAGATGAAGTGGGGTAATGGTACACTCTGGGGTCCTGCTCACGAGTTCGGTCATAACCACCAGCAGCTGTTCAATACGGCAGGTATGACTGAGATCTCAGTGAATATGTACTCTAACATGATTATGTTTACTTCTGGTCGTGTAACCAGCCGTTCAGAGCATTGTAATTATACTGACGTGGATGGTAAGGAGTATAGAGGTGTTTGCGAGAGTGCCGTTGCTACTTACGCTGACCGCTTTGCTAATAAGAAGAAGTGGTTTGAATATGGTACATGGGGTACAACTCAGATGTATTACAAGCTCTATATGATGTTCCATTCGACTGGTCTTGACGATCAGTTCTGGAACAAGTGTCTTGATTATCTCCGTAAGAACCGCCTTGAGGGTCAGGGTACAGCCAACTGTCAGGGTCAGAAAGACTACTTGCTCTTTGCTAAGGCTTGTTCTTTTGCAGCTCAGCAGGACCTCTCAAGCTTCTTCGAGGCATGGGGCCACTTCTATAATGTGAATGGTTCTGTTATCGGTGACTACAGCAATACAACCATGTACACCACACAGGCACAGTGGATGGAGGCTAAGAGGTTCATGCAGCAGTTCCCTAAGGGTCCTGCAAACAACATGATTTTCATCGACGATCATATCCGTCCTACTCCAGCTATCTATCCGGGTGCTGCTCCTGGCACAATGCGTGAGGACTTCAATGGTGCTGTACGCGTTGGTACTATGGGCGACTTCGGTTCATGGGATCAGTTCAAGAGAGACAGCCTCGGTCAGGGTTATGCTATCATCAAGTCTCAGAGCGATGCTAATGGTAAGCGCACCTATACTATGGAGGCTAAGAACAGCCACGTTGTAGGTTTCAAGATTTACGACAGTAAGGGCAATCTTATCTACTTTGCTAACACCAAGACCTTCACTATTCCTAAGAAGGTAATGGAGGATGCTAAGAATGATATCAAGGTTAAGGTTTGTGGTTCAGATGGTTCTGAGGTTGACCCAGGCACTGTTCCAACAGGTATCAAGACCTTCTCGGCTCAGGCTAACGGTGGTAAGGTAGATGTTTATAGCATCTATGGTGTCCTCGTTCGCAGCAAGGTTGACGCTGAGACAGCCCTCAACGGCTTACCTAACGGCGTTTACGTTGTTGGAGGTAAGAAGGTGGTAGTGGGTAAGTAAGAAGCCCCTCCCCCGTCCCCTCCCCCAAAGGGAGGGGCGTGAAATGCGGGATACCCCAATAGAAAAAGACAGAGTAACAAACGAACGTGTTACTCTGTCTTTTTTGTTTTGTGATCTAATGACCGATTTGGGATGATTCATTTTGTACCTTCTAACTATTCTTCTTTTTGCGTTTCAATGCAAAATAGAAATAGAAACCATCGAAATAAAATGTTACTCTCTTTGGCATAGTATGTAGATTAAATAAAAAAGCCACTCGGAAGTGGCTAAAACTCTGCAAGAAAGCAGAGCGATGCTTTTAATACTGCAAAAGTATAAAATTAAAAGGTTAATTCCAAGTTTTTTTGAAGTTATTTTTATGGGGTGCGATAATTTGTTGAAACAAAGGGTTTAACTTGTTTACTAACCCAAAGGAAATCTCGTATATACCCCCTTGGAAGGGATTGGAGGGAAGTTCTCTTTAATAAAATTCTTTCCAATGTTTGCAAGATTGGAAAGAATTGATGAAATTTGTTTCCTCGTCAACCAGTCACTTGTCTACTCGTTAACTCGTCAACCATTCCACCATTCAACGATATGTTATAGTAAATTAAAAGATTTGTAGCATATTTGCTTGTTATTTGTTATTTTATTACTTTTGAAAAGAAAAATGACTAATCCTAACTAACTATTATCTTACGATGAAGAATTTAAGGTTTATTATTCCCATTTTAGCTTGCTGTTTGACAGTACCCTTTTTGTCATTTACCGATGATAAAGATTCCTATTTAGTCTTACAAGTTGATACGACTCAAAAGTATGAGGAGTATAGTTACGTTAACCAAAAGGGCGAGACGGTTGTGCCTTATAAGCGTTACCCGCTCTGTTATACTGATACAATCCGTACTGTTGGCTTTGTATTTAAGTCGAATGTGGGTTGTGTTGCTATCAATAATCAGGGGCAGGAGCTGTTTAGGGTCTACATGGCGGATAATGGTAATGACCGTCCTATTGATGGGCTTTTCAGAATCTTAGATGAGAGCGGACAGAAGATGGGCGTTGCGAATATGGAAGGCAAGGTTGTTGTCAGTCCGAAGTATGATGCAATCTTCCCATATCATGACGGTTTGGCAGCTGTGGCAGTGGGAAGTAAGGAAGTGCGACCAGCTGATGATCCAGAGCATGAATATACTGTTGGAGGTAAGTGGGGCTTCATAGATAATCAGGGCAACGAGGTTGTCCCTTTGGAATATGATAGCATCGCTAACCATCGCCGCGTTGTGAATGGCAAAGCTATGGTGTTGAAAGGGGAGAGTGGAGGAGCCTCACCCCAACTGGCCTCACCCCAACTGGCCCCACCCCCTAACCCCTCCCCCATAGGGAGGGGAGTGATTAGCGTGATACCCCTACCGTTTAGGGAAATCTTTTAGTCATTCTTTAGCAGATTGTTTCCAGCACTCCCCCTCTCTGTAGGAGAGGGGGTTGGGGGGGTGAGGCTTTTTGAAATTCTATTACAAAATACAAGGCTGAGGTGTTTGTGGAAGGCTAAAAATTAAGTGATTTTGGTGCTTTTGTAAGTTGTTAGCTATCAAGATATTATAGAGGGGCATTTCAAAAGGTGCTTAGTAAGGGTTCAAAAGGGCGTTAGTTAGATGCTTAAAGGGCATCTTTTGCAAGCCTATTAGGCGTTTATTTGAATGCTATTATGCCCCTTTTGTTTTTAATGTTTGAATTATATTTACAATACAGCGTGTACGCATAAGACGGAACGAGCATAAGGCTGAATACACATAATGCATATCAGTCATCATGTATA
>CAKMOD010000125.1 GCA_927910885.1 uncultured Prevotella sp.
AGCCAAAAGAGCATGTGTTGGTTTTGAGTTGCATGAAAAGAGTTTACAAATATCGATTAATAAGAGAATAAGCTGTTTGTAGAAGACAAAAGACATGCTAATGATAGACATTTTTTAATTTGTCTTTTCTACATTATATCTTATAGTTTATCCCTTTTATATATAGCTAATGGGATATATCTATCCATTTAACGGAAGAACCATAAATAGTTATTTTTGTATTGTCAAAATGAAAGACCGCGGAAGAAATGAAAAATAACACAAACCGTCCTCAGCTGCGAAGCTTTTAAACATAAATCAGTTATGAAGCTCTAAGACGTAAATATCTGCCCACACCGTCACATCAGCAATAATGGAACTGCCCTCACGCTGAAAACGAAGAATATTGCTCGCTGGCTTGACTTGCTGCAGCTGATAGCCATGCGACTGAAGCCCAGACAGCAAAGCACGATAATACCCCTTATTCCAAAAGACAATCTGTAACGCTCCTCCCCTATCGTCAATGACTGCAAGGCTTGAATTATCCTTCTTTGCAAAGAGTCTGTAAAATGGATGTTTAGATTGGTCAAAATCCGTGTTAGGACCGACATGCCATCCCCATAACTGACGAGATTCATCAACCACCAATTCTGCTGGTATCCGCCTAAGCCCATACTTACTGAAAAGATAAGGTGCAACCGCCCGCTTCCCTTTCTGCACCTGATATTGAAGTAATTCGAGCACAGGCAATGGAAGTAAAGGCAGATTCCCCTGCGCAGGTGTGCACAGAGGAATCAGTAGGAAGATAAGTTGAATGATTATTCGTTTCATGACAGTCCTTCCAACTCATTGAGCCAGTTGGTTGACATCGCATCAGAAGGCATTCTCCAGTCGCCACGTGGCGAAAGACTCACGCTGCCCACCTTTGGTCCGTCTGGCAAGCATGAACGCTTGAATTGCTGTGAGAAGAATCGACGGAAGAAAAGATGCATCCAATGAAGAATGACGCTATCTGGATAAACTCCACGGAAGGCATTCTGCGCCATCCAATAAATTTTTGATGGACGGAAACCACAACGAAGAACGTAATAAAGGAAGAAGTCGTGAAGCTCGTATGGGCCCACAAGGTCCTCTGTCTTCTGGGCAATATCTCCCTTTGCATCAGCTGGCTTCAACTCTGGTGAGATAGGAGTTTCCACGATATCGGTCAATATCTGACGGACGTTCTCATCCTTAGTCGTATCGGCAGCATAACGAACGAGATATTGTGTCAGCGTCTTTGGTACACCAGCATTTACGGCATACATACTCATGTGGTCGCCATTATAGGTACACCAGCCCAAGGCAAGTTCGCTAAGGTCGCCCGTGCCGATGACAAGTCCGTTCATTTGATTGCTGAGGTCCATCAAAATCTGCGTACGCTCACGTGCCTGCGCGTTTTCATAAGTAGAATCGTGTACCTCTGGGTCATGACTAATATCCTTAAAATGCTGCAAAACTGAGGCTTTGATATCAATCTCACGAATCGTAATACCAAGACGCTCCATCAGTGCCATTGCATTCTTATAGGTTCGGCCCGTTGTTCCGAACCCAGGCATGGTAACACCAATTATTCCCTTACGATCAAGTCCAAGCTTATCAAAGGTTTTGACAACAACCAAGAGGGCAAGGGTGGAATCAAGTCCACCACTAATACCAATAATTGCTGATTTACAATTTGTATGTACCAATCTTTTTGCCAATCCACTCACCTGAATATTATAAATTTCATCGCAAGCATCCTGCATATTCTCTGTCTTAGGAATAAAAGGATGCTGGTCGAACTCACGGGTCAGGGTAAACTCACGCATAGAATTGAGTGGTGGCAAGCAATCAACGTGTAGGGCAAGTTCACCAATTTGACCAGTAATACCAGCCAATCCTGCAGCAACAGGACGCTGAGCGTTTACAAGGTACTATTGGTGCGACGTTCACCACGAAGATTTTCGACATCTATCTCAGAGATAACTAACTGTGGGTCAAGCTGGAAACGTTCTGACTGCTTCACAAGTGAACCATTCTCAAAAATCAGCGCATTGCCACCAAAGGCAACATCCTGTGTACTCTCACCGAAACCACTGCTGCTATAAACATATCCGCTAATGGTGCGTGCACTTTGCTGAGCAAGCAGCGACTTCAGGTAGGCGTGCTTTCCGATGAGTTCGTCGCTTGTAGAGAGATTGAAAATAATCTCAGCACCTGCCAAGGCAAGATGATTGCTCGGTGGTGTTGGTGCCCAAACATCCTCACAGATTTCTATGGCAAAGGTAGCCCCCTCAGATGTACGGAAAATCTGCAACTCTGGTGTCACGAGAATATTATTACCAGCAAAGAGAATATGCTGTGGACGTAGGTCCTGTGAAGACGCAAACCATCGCTTCTCATAAAACTCGCTGTAATTAGGCAGAAAGGTCTTTGCCACAATGCCTAAGAGTTTTCCCTGTTGAATAACCAAGGCACAATTAAGGAGCAATGCACCCACAGCTACAGGCGCACCGACAATGACGGTGATATCTAATTGGCGAGTAAATTCGAGCAGTTCGATGACAGCCTGCTCAGTATCGTCAAGAAGAAGTTGCTGCTGGAAAAGGTCCTGACAAGTGTAACCCGTTATTGAAAGTTCTGGGAAAACGATAATCTCTACTCCCTGACCTTCAGCAATAGCAATCTGCTTTTCTGTTTCTATAAGGTTGAATTTTGTATCTGCAACCTTCACTGCAGGAATAGCTGCAGCCACCTTTATAAGTCCGTGTTTCATATTGAATGAAAAAATTATTTAATTGTTACCTGAGTAGCTCCGTAGCCGTACTCACGGAAAGAAGCATCTTGGTAAGAATAATGTTTGTATTTATAGTTAAGTTCGTGGATTATAGCATGACGCAAAACTCCTTCGCCCTTTCCATGAATAAAGATGAGTTTCTTACCACGATGAGCCTTGTATTGGTCAAGTGTATGACGGAAGACATCTAACTGATATTCAAGAATATCGGCTGCAGTCATACCCGCTGTTGTCTCAAGCAATTCGTCGGCATGAAGGTCTATAATAATTTTATCATCGCTGAGAATCTGCTTTGCTGGCTTCTTACGCTCAAATTTATAACGCTTGGCAAGTTCGTCCGTCTTCTTGTCAATCTCTTCTTCTGAAAGACGGCTTGGAGAGGAATAACCCACCTTCAATTTCTCTGTGGCTTCGTCCTCACCTTTCCTTGTTAAAGGTTCAAACATCGGGTGTTGAACCATTTTATCCTTCTCTATCAACGTATATATCAACGCTGGCTGCTCGAAGAAGTCGCTTTCGTGGAAAGTATTGAGCTTATAGAATTTTACGGCATCTATCTTCACCTGAATGTCACAAGTTGGCTTGAGTGCGAAAGGCTTATCCTTCTTATAGCTGTGAAGTTGAACACATCCCTGCAACATATCGTTGAGGTCGGCAAGCGTGAAGTCCTCAATCAGCAACTTCATATTTGGTTCCAATTCACCAACAGCCTTTAATACCCACTTATCTTCCTGCTTTAAAGAGTAGGAGAAATGAACATAATAATTTGAATCATTGACAAGATAAGACTTGAAGTGTGTAGTCGTGAGGTTCTTTATATCGGTAGGTGTGAAAGCAAGATAAATAGACAACTCATCACCACCAACACGTTCTCTCACTGTAGCTTCAAAATTTACGGAAGGGTCATCATGCGGTTCTATGTCTGCATCAACATCACGCCAATCTTCCCCTATTTCTTCTTCTTCAGTTCCCGAAGCTGTCAATCGTTGCTTAATGCTACGATTGTCCTCGCCTTTCTCCATCTTGCGTTGCTGCTGGTCAATTCGCAGTTTTGCACGGTCAGTAGCGGCATCTTCAACAACTACTACCTCATTGACTGGTGTTGGAATCTGAAAACCGTCTTCATCTTCAACCAACACTATTTTACCTTTGAAACCAGCAATAACTCCACCACCAGTAGAACTTAAAAATCTAACTTTATCACCTATTTTCATCCTTTTTCTTCTTAATGTTTATAAAGAATACAACCAATATCTTATAAATTAGCTGAATTTCCTCCCTCTTTTAAATGCCAAGTCTACTTATAATAAATAAGTTTTATAAATCCTCACGCTGAGGGAATAATACTATGGTATCAATAATGAAGAATCTCCATAGCTTAGGAAGCGGAAGTCATGACTGAGGGCATAATCGTAAACCTTGCGCCACTCGCCCTTTAAAAAAGCACTCACCAGCAACAAGAGCGTTGATTGTGGTTGATGGAAATTGGTTACAAGTGCCTTGACTATCTTATAAGTATAACCTGGTGCAATGATAATCTGTGTACTTGAATGTAACACGTTTAATCCGTCTTTATCCAAATAAGCAAGTAAATGACGGATAGAATCCTCCGCAGTTATCACCTTACCATCCACTTCTACCAGTCCATCTGCATTATGTGGTAAATCGTATGGCTCCCATTGATTTACATGAAGGTCCTTCTCTATCGTATTTGGAGATAACACTAACTTCACCCCCATATAATAAAGGCTTTCCAGTGTTCTAACACTTGTTGTTCCTACAGCAATAGCATGGCAATTATGCTTCAGTAGTTTCTCTAAGGTCTGACGACGAATAACGACAAACTCCGTATGCATGCTATGCCCTTCTATCTCCTGACTCTTCACAGGCTTGAAGGTTCCTGCACCCACGTGAAGTGTAAGTTCCTCACGATCAACACCATGCTCATCCAAAGCTTTCAGTACTTTATCGGTAAAGTGAAGTCCAGCTGTAGGTGCTGCCACTGAACCTTTAATCTTTGAATATACGGTTTGATAAGTTTCTTTATCACTTTCCTCTGTCGCACGATTAAGATACGGAGGAATTGGCAATTCACCTACGACTTCAAGAATTTCAGCAAATGATATATTTGAATTATCCCACTCAAATTGAATCCAATGATTAGTTCCACCAGCTTGCTCCTGCACCTTGCTGCGGTCCATTGTCGCTGTGAGCGTCAGTTTCTGACCTTTGATTTCAAATGCACGTTTTAATGCACCTTCCTTCCACTTCTTAAGGTTGCCAACCATACAAAGCCATGCACACTCATGATTTGTTTGAAACATCAATTCATAATCCGTTGGCAGTGCTGGTTCCATCAAGAAGACCTCTATAAGTGCTCCCATTTCCTTACGAAAGTGCATACGTGCTTGAATAACTTTCGTGTTATTGAAAACCATCAACGCTCCCTTAGGCAAATATTCAGGAAGATTATAAAAAATGTCCTCCGATACCTCACCATGCTTATAAAGCAAAAGCTTGCTATGGTCGCGCTCTGTCAACGGAAATTTGGCGATGCGCTCATCAGGGAGTGGATAGTTGTAATCAGATATGCTAATATGTTTTGTATCTTCAGACATAACTTTATTTTATATTGATAAGACGGCCCGAAAAGCCGCATAAATAAATGACAAGATAAGTACACTAATAACAACGTCTATATCTGCAAAGCTATAACCTGTTCGCGTGTATTTTGTCGAAATATAGTGTAATTTGTCACTAAAACGAATATAAATGCGAAGGTATAAAAAATAAATGAAAATAGCGACGCTTGAACCAAATATCATCCCAACAAATACATCGGAAGGGTAATGAACTCCAAGATAAGGACGTGTTAGTGATACCATAATGCTCCACGATATCATCAAGATAGAAAAGATGCGGTCACGTACCAATAAACAGAAGAATACAGCAACTACAAATGCATTGGCAGTATGGGAAGAGAAGAAACTATAACCACCAGCTGTATAGTGATTTACTGCCATAACTATCCCTTGTAAATCAGGATTGTTAAGAGGACGTGGTCTTGCTACAAGTGGCTTGATAATACCAAGATTTATACCATCTACGATAAGAAGCCCCAACGCCACCGTTCCAATAACAAGCATTATCTTCTGCCAATTCTCATTATTCTTTATAACCAGATAAAGCAAAGACGCATAAAGAGGAATCCATGTAAGAGCATTGGTCACCGTAAGAACAAAATAATCAATAAAAAGGTTATCGCCTCCATTGAAAGCGAGTAAAATTGATTTATCAAATTCTCTTAATACGTCTAAATTCATTGTTTGGATTCTATAAGAAACTCTCTGTCAAGTTGTCGTTTATATAGCTTCAACATTGTCAGCCTTTATCCAGCCTTGACGACCATCACTCAACTTAATTTCTGTCCATTGGCTCATACTGTTATCAGTAATTCTAACTTTAGATCCTTCATGGAGGATGAAGGTTTCAGAAGACTTCTGGTCAGGCGTCTTTCTAACAACTGCCGAAGGAGTCATGATAATACCATGAGATTCGGAATCCAACAAATAGACTTGCTGTATTGCGAAAAATGTATTAATAATAAAAAAGAGGAAGAAGAGAGGTAATACCACCTTCGATAATTTCCTGAGAAACTCAATCTCAACAAACAGATAGGCAACAAGTGCTAAAAGTGAAATAAATAGACAAATAAGACTAAGGATAGCCCACTTGTCAACACTCAAGAAATTAACTAACGCCTTATACCATGTGACAAAGAACATCTCAGGCTCTGGAGTCAGATTATCAATTGTCTTTGATTGTGCCAACTGAAGGTTAAAACGGATATCTTCATCGCTTGGAGCAAGGCGTTGAGCACGCTCATAAGAAAGTACTGCATGTGGGATGTTATCAAGGCGATAGTAGCTATTGCCAAGATTATAATATAAGGCTGCAGATTCTTCTTGCTGCAGTAGTTTCTCATATCCCTTTACTGCTTGCATGTAATTTCCTTTTTGATATAGCTTGTCGACATCAGCCTTTGTTTGTGCTGATAACTGCAAAGAGAAAATAGACATACAGATGACTAATAAGAAGAAGAAATTGAAAGTCTTCTTGCTTGATGGCTTTAATTTCTTAACCGCCTCTTCCATATCAGCTATTGCTTTCATAGCTGCATCAAGTGTTCGTTTCATATTACCTTTCTCATCTCCAGGAGCATAACGCTCATATTCACATTCATCAATAGCAGCAATGTAATTATCAATCACATCGAATGGTACATTGATTTTACTAAACTGCTCACTAATATTATCACGTGATAATAACTCAACAGGAAGGTTGAGCTTATCACTCGCATAACCCCATAATGTCTTCAAAACCTCATCATAAAAATCAAGATTCTTATTCTTCAACATTAAGAGTTCTGCTGCATGCAAACGACTGGATGCAATACGATTAGCATTCTTTCCACGTTTAAGTACCATATCCACACGATGCGCAAATCGGTCACGATAGTAGAATGATAGAACACCACCTGCTCCCAAAAGCAAAATTAGGATAATATAGTATGTCACAGAACCAAAGAAGAAGTTACCAACCTTATCAAGAGAACTCTCTCCTATCTTCAATGGTAAGATATCTTCATTTGGTAAATCAACTGAAAGAATATCTTTTGAAGAACCATCACCTCTTGACACTTTTAACTCCATAGGTTTAGTCTGAAGTGTTACATATTTTCTCTGCGCTAAATCATAGTAGCAGAACTTTACAGGAGGAATAGCTACAAGTCCTTCCTGATGAGGGATTACAACCTGATCATAAATCATGTTACCCTCTGCCCCCTTTGTTGTCAACTGAGTCTTATCGGTTGTCTTAACATCGTATGCTTCAAATCCCTTAGGAATCTGAATGATTGGTTTCTTAATTAGTTTCAAGTTTCCTGCTCCACTTACAACAACACGAATCGTAATAGGATTACCAGACTTAACCTCTTTCTTATTTAATTGAGCTGAAAGGTTAAAATGGCCTACACCACCAGAAAAATCTGCAGGACGACTTGGCAATGGTAAAACCTTGACTGCTAATCCTGGTGCAACAATATCTTTCTTAATACTTGTACTACCTCCTTCTATACCAAAGGCTTCAAACGGATTAAACGTGTTATATATTTGAATAACACCATGGAACGTCAATGGAGGAACTTGTAATGTTCCTGTCATTTGTGGATACATTACGTATTGACTCCAAGTCACACAATTATATAAACGCTTACCAATACGTTCTTTATGGAAAGTCTTTTGTTGTGGTAAATCAACTTCTTGTACATGAAAACCAACCAAATCAGGCATTTTACCAATAAGTTGGCGCAAGTTCTTTGTTGTATAAACTTTGTATGTAAGTAATACTGGCTCTTGTTCGTAGACAGTAGTCTTATTTGCATTTACTTTAATGAACAAATCGTTAGCAGTTATCTTAGCAGCTGCTGCACGAGAATCTGTACGGGATTCATAGTGTCCACCACTTGTTGTACCATGAGAACCTGTAGTAGCAACAATTTTCACGGGTGTAGATGCAAGTTCCTGATCATTCACAAATATATGTGCAGGACCTATACTAACATTTCCCCTCTTTGTAGCTATGAAAACGTATGTAAATGACACTGACGAAGAACTACTTGCATGCCCATCAATAAATTGATAATTTGATTGAGAGGATGTTGCAGGACCAAACACTTTCTCAAGTCCACTTGATAACTTTCCCAATTGAAATCTACGTACATCTTGAGTGTATACGACGTATTCAACCTGAAACTCCTCACCTACTGTCACTTGTTTTGGTGCAGCCACCCTAACTCGTTGTGCTTGCAAAAGACAAACACTCATTAGAGACAGAAATAAAATTATATATCGTTTCATATTTTCAATATTACCAGTTTTTATCAAGTTTTTTATCAGAAGGTTGGCGCATTACTCTTGACAAACGCTCTTGAGTTTCCTTCTCTTGTTGTTTAACAGCATTGAGAAGTTGCTCAGCATTGTCTTTGCTCATACCTTGATTATCTTTCTGTTGTTTATTCTTCTGATTATTGTTCGTTTGATTCTGATTTTGGGATTGATTCTTTTTCTTATCTTTATCCTTATCAGACTTATTCTTATCATTATTAGATGACTGCTGATTTTGTTGTTGCTGCTTCAACTTACGTTTACACAACTCTAAGTTATATCGAGCATTCTTATGGTTAGAATTACTACGCAATGCACTTTTATAAGCTTCTATTGCTTTTGTATAGTCTTGTTCGTCTTGATAAATAGTTCCAAGGTTATTATAACTGCTTGACAGACGAACAGGGTCTTTCTCTAATTTCACAGCATTACCATAAAACTTTTTTGCTTCCTCATTCTTCTTCTGTGCTTGTAGGCTTCTACCCAAATTATAATTCGCAATAGCATTATTACCATCTTTATCAACAACCTTGCGGTAAAGTATTTCCGATTGGGCATAATTCTTTGAAGAGAAAAGCCTATTTCCTTCTCTTATGAGTTGATTTGACGTTTGAGCATTCGCTCCAACAAACATCAACAACAGACATATTATGATATAAAGTCGTTTTATCATACCTTTACCAACGTCTTTTTCTTTCAAGTAATAAGACATCTACAATCAGCAGAATTACCACAAGCAACGCCAATGCCTGAAATTGCTCATCAAAGTCGCTATAAACAACATTATTAATTTTGCCTTTCTGCAGTTTATTAAGTTCTCTACTCAACACAGCATCAGCCGTACTGCTATTAGTAACATGCAGGTAAACTCCATGCCCAGCAGTTGCAATCTGTTTGCACATTTCTTCGTTAAGGCAAGTCTTCACAACTTCTCCATTAGATTTTTTCAATTCACTGCCGTCAGGCATAGGAATTGTACCACCTTCTTTAGAGCCAACACCTAAAATGAAGACTTTAATACCCTTACTTTGTGCCTGCTTTGCCATTTCCTCAGCTCCACCTTCGTTATCTTCACCATCAGTTATTAAGATAATTGCCTTTCCTACCTTAGAATTTGGTGTAAAACTATTCATTGACAGCTGAAGGGCTTTACCAATATCAGTTCCCTGTGTTCCGATTAATGAAGGATTAATATTATCCAAAAACATCTTGGCAGAAACATAATCACTTGTTATTGGAAGTTGAACAAAAGCATCACCCGCAAAGACAATCAATCCAATTTTGTCTTCACTAAACTTATTCATTAAATTCTCAACCAACAACTTACTCTTTTCTAAACGCGAAGGAGCAACATCCTCTGCAAGCATCGAATTGCTAATATCGAGTGCTATAATTGTCTCTATCCCCTCTCGCTCCTTATTAGTAGCAATTTTACTACCAACCTGTGGACGTGCAATAATAAGAATAAGAAGTAACAATACAAGTTCTACTAAAACAAATTTAATCCAACCTCTCTTCTGACTTGTCATCGGAGAAAGTTGATGTATAAGTGCAGGATTCCCAAACTTTGCCATTCGTTGCTTGCGCTTACGAACAGAATATAAGTAGATGATTATTGATAAAGGTATCAGTAATAACAACCACAAATATATGGGACTATCAAATCTAAACATTCTTCAACTAATCTTGTTAAACAAGGAAATCTTATTTATTACAGCTGACAGAAAACCTTACGGCAATCGTCTAAAGACTGTCCAACGAAGTATTAACTCCAAACAGAAGAGTAATAAGGCCAACCAAGCAAAAGGCATATAAGCCTCATGTAGATGGTCGTATGACTTGATACTCATCTTTGTTTTCTCAAGTTTATCAATATCTCGATAAATCTTTGATAATTCTGCTTGACTCTGTGCTCTATAAAATTCACCATTCGTCACCACCGCAATATCTTGCAATGCTTTATAATCAATGGCACCAATATCTTCTCCTGTCTCTCTTCCCAAACCAATAGTATAAACTCTGATACCAAATTTCTTTGCAATGGTAGCAGCTGTCATTGGAGAAATAGACCCCACATTATTACTACCATCAGTTAACAAGATTACAACTTTACTCTTAGCTTTAGAATCTTTCAAGCGACTAACAGAGTTAGCTAATCCCATACCGATAGCAGTTCCATCTTGCATCAATCCACTTGTAACCAAATCTGTACGAACATTATGAAGAAGATTCAACAACGCTGCATGATCAAGCGTCATAGGACACTGTGTAAAGGCTTCACCTGCGAATATTGTAAGTCCAATGTTATCACTTGGACGACTACTAATAAATTCAGATGCAACCTCCTTTGCAACTTCCATACGATTAGGGAAAACATCCTCTGTCAACATACTTGCTGAAATATCCATTGTAAGCATAATGTCAATTCCATCAGTTTCTTTATTATCCCAAGCATTATAAGTTTGAGGACGTGCCAAGACTATAACTACTAAAGCATAGACTATACAACGCAAAGCCATAGGGAGATGAATCATTTTCACCTTCCAACTTCTGGGAGCATGTTGATAAGCGAATGTATCGCTCATCCTCATGGTTGGTTCTTTACCTTTACCGCGAAGGAAATACCATAATAAATATGGTATCAACAAAAGCAGTAAAAGGAGATATCCACTATTGGCAAATTCCATTTCTATAATTCTATTTATATTACATCAAAAGCGCATAGGCTTCAGACGCAGCGTAAAGAAGTAAAGCTACAGACGTCACTATAAGTAATCCGATAACTATCTTTAATGTCTTATGTGAACGAGTATCTTTTGTTTCCTCTTTTGATTCTTCAATTACCTCTGTTGGTTCTTCAACTTTTGTGCTATCTATAAATCGAGCAATACTATCAAGATAATA
This sequence comes from uncultured Prevotella sp., assembly GCA_927910885.1. Taxonomy (GTDB): domain Bacteria; phylum Bacteroidota; class Bacteroidia; order Bacteroidales; family Bacteroidaceae; genus Prevotella. Next base: position 11,647 of record CAKMOD010000125.1, read on the forward strand.
ATCCATGTCATTCGCATCAGTTGAATATTTAGCGAATTTTACAAGGTCAGCTGTATTAAATACTACTCTTAATTCAGAAACATCACATACATCATTCATGCTTTCTAATATCTCGTGAGAGGTCATTTCCAATGCATTGATATTGAAACGCTGTGAGATATATTTTCTTAGTACATTTGTCACATCTGTATAATAGGCTTTCTGCTCTTTATACGACATTTTATTAGCAGCTATTTCAAAAAGATCATGCTTTGCCTGCTCATAGAATGAAAGCACGCGAGTCTTCTTTGGCGTCCAACCATATTTCTTACGGCGGAGAGTTTTATAAAGATAGTAAGCAATACAGACAAGTATAAGGGCAAGTACAATTATTAAAATGACAGGAACCCATTCCATCCATGAGAAAGGAACCTTTTGAATGTCATCTGGTGGCATTGGAGTACTTTTCACAGTATCAACAGAAACAGCCTGAACATCCAGAGCAACACTGCCTGTCATCTTAGTCTCACCACCAACTATAACTTTCTGTGCAGGAATAGAGTAACGTTTAGCATCCCAAGCAGTTATAGTATATATACGTCTAAATCTTACCTTTCCATTTGCATCAGCTGTGTCAGACCGAGCACTAAGTACTTCCACATCTGGGACTATCTCTTTTTTATTATTAAATTCAGGAAAAGAAATCTTCGTCCCTTTAGGTGCATATACAGTAATGAAATAGTGTGAACGCCCACCTATCAATATCTTGGTAGAATCCACACTTGCCGTTACCTGTACTTGTGCATGGCTTACAACTGCCAGGATAAGCAATATAAATATAATAATATATTTTCTCATCGGTTCCTCTTTGAAAACAACGTCATCAACATCTTTACATAGTCGTCATCCGTTGCTATAGCCACACTATCTACATGACTTTGACTTAGCATTTCATGTAGACGCATCTCACGCTCCTCCCAATATTTATTATGTACTTTACGCAAACGAGCATCATGTGTATCAATATACATTTCATGCCCAGTCTCAGCATCTACAACCTTCATTAAACCTACATCAGGCATTTCTTTTGCTCGGGGGTCATAAACTTGAATTGCAACAACATCGTGCTTTTTATTAGCTATTCGCAATTCTTGACTAAAATCCTTACGAGTATAGAAATCACTGATGACGAAGGCTGTACATCGATGCTTCATTACCTTATTAAGGTATTCAAGACTTACGCCAACATCTGTTCTTTTGCTATTTGGTGTAAAAGTAAGCATCTCTCGAATAAGATAGAGAATATGCTTACGTCCTTTCTTTGGGGCAATATACTTCTCAATATGATTTGAGAAAAAAATAACGCCTATCTTATCATTATTTTGAATGGCAGAGAATGCTAATGTGGCAGCTATCTCTGTTGCACATTCTCGTTTTAACTGACCTGAAGTACCAAAGTCAAGAGAGCCACTGACATCTATAAGTAGCATCACTGTTAACTCACGTTCCTCTTCAAAGACCTTAACATACGGACGATGAAAACGGCCAGTCACATTCCAATCTATATCTCTAACATCATCACCATACTGATACTCGCGTACTTCAGAAAAAGCCATACCACGTCCTTTGAAGGCAGAATGATACTGCCCAGCAAAGATATTCTGGCTCAGTCCTAAGGTCTTAATCTCGATCTTACGGACTTTCTTTAGTAATTCAGTAGTATCCATAGAAAATGATGATAATGCTTCTTAAACTCTTCTAAGAATATAATTGAAGATTATGGCACCTGAACTTTATTAATAATCTCGCTGATAATCTTTTCTGTTGTAAGATCGGTTGCTTCTGCTTCGTAAGATAAACCAATTCTATGACGCAAAACATCATGTGCAACTGCACGAACATCTTCAGGAACAACATAACCGCGATGTTTAATAAAGGCGTATGCACGACTTGCCTTAGCAAGATTGATACTTGCACGTGGACTACCACCAAAAGTTATCATTTGCTTCAATTCTGGCAATTGATAACGCTCTGGATAGCGCGTAGCAAAAACAATATCGGCAATATATTGCATGATTTTATCATCAATATATACATCCTTAACAACACGACGTGCTTCAAGAATTTCATTAGCACTAATAACAGGATGTACAACTGGCATGCTCTCTTGAAGATTCTCGCAAATAACGAGTTTCTCTTCCTCTATTGTAGGATAATCAATAACAACCTTCAGCATAAAACGATCTACCTGTGCCTCTGGGAGCATATAGGTACCCTCCTGCTCTATTGGGTTCTGAGTAGCCAATACAAGGAATGGATCTGGAAGTGTAAAAGTAGAATCACCAATTGTTACTTGATGCTCCTGCATAGCTTCCAACAGTGCACTCTGAACCTTTGCTGGAGCACGATTAATTTCATCTGCAAGTACAAAATTAGCAAATACAGGACCTTTCTTTACATGAAAGGCTTCATCCTTCTGCGAATAAATCTGTGTACCAATAACGTCAGCTGGCAAAAGATCAGGAGTAAACTGAATACGACTATAACGTGCATCAACAAGCTGTGATAAAGTCTTTATAGCAAGGGTTTTTGCCAAACCAGGCACACCTTCAAGAAGAATATGACCATCACTGAGCAATGAAATAAGTAATGAGTCTATCAGGTGTCTTTGACCAACGATAACCTGATTCATACCTGTTGTAAGGTTGGTAACGAAAGAACTCTGACTTTCGATTCGCTCGTTCAACTCTCTAATATCAATAGATTCTGCCATTATCTTATGAATTATTATTGTACTATTATATTCTTATTCTATTAGTCGCAAAAGTACAACATAAATGCGGATGAAGCGAAGAATAGTGTCTAAATTATATTAAAAAAGTCCTTAAAACTAATTTTAAGGACTTTTTTCTACATAATTACACCTGTATAAAACAAATGTAGCTTTGTTATGTTTAAAATACTTACTTTCTATACTCTGGCCTTAATTCAACCTTTGGAACTTTCATTGTGTCACCAGCTTGCATTGTCTTACGACCATTAAGAACCTGGAAATATCCAACCATGTCGGCACCAAGCGTCTTTCGACTATATTTCTCCATCGTCTCGCCTTTCTTCAACACAACAATGCGATCAATGCCTATAATATTATAAGCACCATAACGGATACGAGGATCACTATTTAAAGCCATAAAAGAATCAACTTTAGCTGTTTCTTTCTTTTCAGGTGTTTTATGAACTTTAGTTGCTGTAGTATCTGCAGAAACTGTCTTTGTTCCAAGGGGAGTATGGTCTTCAGAAGTATTCACTTGCTCTGCGACTTCTTTTGTATTCTTCCGTGAGTTTGAGTTACCCATTCGTGCCCAAAGAAAAATACCAAGGCATATTATAATAATAAATGCAATTAACGCAACCTTCTTCAATAAACCATTTTCAGAACCTTCTACATCATTATCTTCATCTTCAGAAATACGTGTAGACTCTGAAGTCTTTGACAATTCTATTTTCTCTATATTCTCCTCGCGTAAAGGTTCTTCATGCTTCTCTGAAACATTTGACACAGCTTCAACAGGCTTAACATCGACTTCTATAGTATCTTCTTCTACTTTTGTATCAGCCTTTACATCAGTAACTGTTTCAATTTCTGATTCAACCTTTGATTCAACCTTTGACTCAGTATCTACAATAACCTTTTCTTCTTCCTTATTATACTCTTCGAGAACAGAAGTTTTTTCTTCTGTTTCTGATATTCCTTCTTCATTTGAGGAAGGCTCTTCGATTACATCAATAGGCAAGCTTTTTTCAGCAAGACTATCATCAACGTCGACAGCAGATGTATTTGCCAAACTATTCTCAATTACTTCTTCTTTAGTAACTTCTACCTCTGTTTTCTCTTCCTTGATAAAAGCAGTATTCTCTTGGTCAGAAGTTTTTTCAGGAGAAAATTCATTGACAAGTTCTGACTTAACTTCATCAGAACTCTCTTCAACAGGAACGCGCTCTAACTCCTCTGTATCAACACCATCATTGATTACAACAGTTTCAAATTGTGAGAAAGGTTTATTAACAAGTTCCTTCATCACAGCATCTGGAGTAAAACTTATCTTGTCATGTCCTTCAATAAGTACACGCTCACCAGTATTAACATTAACACTCTCACGGGGTTTTACCGATTGAACCTTAAAAGTACCAAGTCCTTTAATCTTTACTTGATTACCATTTTTGAGTTCAGAGCTTACAATGCTAAAAAAGGCATCAATAAAAGTTGTTGCATCAGCATTAGACAAATTATGCTGTTTAGCTAATGCACTTGTTATCAATTGTATTGCAGTCTTAGCCATTATCCTGTCCTCCCTTTCTTACATGTCCCTTGATCGTTGCAGCAGGTTTGAAATTTAGAACTAATTTAGGAGGAACCAACATACGCAAACCTGTTGAAGGATTAACCATAACACGTTCCAAACGCTTTTTTACTTCAAACGTTCCAAAACCAATAACTGGTACAGGGTCACCCGTTTCAAAAGACTTACCCATCAAGTCTACAACAGTTTTCACCATCTTCTGGCTTTCATCCTGTGTATATCCAGTTTTTGCTGCTAATGCTGCAATGAATTCTTTATTATTCATTCTGTTTTCTCCTTTTAATCAAATTCAGAATCTATAATCAAATAAATTCTAAGTTTTAATTCATAAATTCAATATTTTGAATTATAAACTATCACTGAACAACCTCTCCAAAAAGGTCAAACTCATCGGAATCTGTTATACAAACATCATAGAATTTACCGACACGTAAAGACTTTTCAGCCGATGAAATCAAAACTTCTGGATCGACCTCTGGCGAACAAAACTCTGTACGTCCAATATAGTATTCTCCTTCCTTTCTGTCAATGATTACCTTAAAGGTTTTACCCACCTTCTCAGCTTCTAACTCTTCAGATATTCCCTGCTGAATAGCCATTAGCTCATCGAGTCGAGCCTGCTTTACATCTTCTGGAACATCATCCTTATAGTGTTTTGCACTATAAGTTCCTTCTTCCTCCGAATAAGAGAAAGCACCCATACGTTCAAAGCGAGCTTCAGCAACAAACTCTTTTAACTCCTCAAAATCTTCATCCGTCTCACCTGGAAAACCAACAAGAAGTGTTGTACGAAGATGAATACCTGGAACACGACGACGAATTTCTGCAATCAAGTCAAGTGTTTCTTGCTTGCTCACATGACGACGCATACGGTCAAGCATGTGATCAGAAATATGTTGAAAAGCTATATCTAAATATTTACACACGTTTGGCTTTTCTGCGATTACATCGAGAAGGTCAAGTGGGAACTGATTTGGATAAGCATAATGAAGGCGAATCCACTCTACACCCTCTATATCAGCCATTCGTGATATAAGTTCAGTAATATGATGTTTACCATCAAGATCTACACCATAGTAAGTTAACTCTTGCTCGATAATCTGAAACTCCTTCACACCTTGAGCAACAAGTCCTCTTACCTCATCCAAGACTTCCTCAACAGGACGTGAATGGTGACGACCCGTTATCAAAGGAATAGCACAATAAGCGCAATGACGATCGCAACCTTCAGCGATCTTCACATAAGCATAATGACGTGGAGTGGTAAGATGTCTAACACCATTACATGCAGGTACATCAGCCTTACCAAGGTCCGTCAATAGCTGCTTATAGTTAAACTTACCATAGAACTTATCAACTTCTGGAAGTTCTGCTTCAAGTTCGTCTTTGTATCGTTGTGACAGACAGCCCATTACATAGAGCTTATTAAGCTGTCCATTCTTCTTTCTATTGATAAATTCAAGAATCGTATTGATACTTTCTTCTTTTGCAGCTTCGATGAATCCGCATGTATTGATAACGGCAATCTCACCTTGTGGACGCTTTGAGTCATGTGTACAATGAAAGCCGTTTTCTTCAAATTGCTTCATGATTAGCTCAGAATCTACAAGATTCTTTGAGCAGCCCATGGTTACAATATCTATCTGATTTTTCTTCATTCGTTCTTTGTTTAGTGATAGGTGTTGAATATTGGATGTTGATGAATTGCATAAATGGATGTAATATCACTTCATCAACACCCAACACCTAACATTCAACACCCAACACCCTATTTAAATAGGCTATCAACAAACTGCACCTTATCAAAGAGTTGCAAATCTTCCATGCCTTCGCCTAATCCAATATACTTAACAGGCACTTTCAATTGATCGCTAATACCAATCACTACTCCACCCTTTGCTGTTCCATCAAGTTTCGTAATAGCAAGTGACGTAATCTGTGTTACAGCGGCAAACTGACGAGCCTGCTCAAAAGCATTCTGCCCAGTACTTCCATCAAGTACAAGCAGAACTTCATGTGGAGCCTCAGGAACAACCTTCTTCATCACATCCTTAATTTTCTTTAGCTCGTTCATCAAGCCAACCTTATTGTGCAAACGACCAGCTGTATCTATAATTACAACATCAGCACCATTTGCCTTTGCACTCTGCAACGTATCAAAAGCAACACTTGCAGGGTCGGCTCCCATCTGCTGTTTCACAACAGGAACACCAACGCGGTCGCCCCATATCTGAATCTGTTCAACAGCAGCAGCACGGAAGGTATCAGCAGCTCCAAGATAGACTTTCTTCCCAGCCTGCTTAAACTGCCAAGCAAGTTTACCAATCGTAGTAGTCTTACCAACGCCATTCACACCAACAACAAGGATTACGTATGGATATGTATCTTCTGGCAAAGTCCACTCACCATTATCACCAGTATTATTTTCCGTGAGCAATGCTGTAATCTCACTCTTAAGAATAGCATTTAATTCGCTTGTAGAAACGTACTTATCTCGAGCAACACGCTCTTCGATACGGCGAATAATCTTGATAGTTGTATCTACACCTACGTCAGATGTAACAAGAATCTCTTCAAGGTCATCCAACACCTCATCATCAACCTTTGACTTTCCAGCCACTGCGCGTGCCAATTTTGAGAACACATTTTCTTTTGTCTTCTCAAGTCCTTTGTCAAGCGTTTCCTTCTTCTTCTTTCCGAACAAATCGAATAATCCCATATAATTAGCTAATTTGATGCAAAGATAATAAAAAGTTGACGAAAAAGCAAATTTGCTTTACAACACAATGAAAATTAGTATTATCCAATAAATATTTACTCTATTATTTGAGTATTTAAGCCTAATTATAATCTTTTTTTCGATAAGAATGCATAGCAGAGCTTATCTTTAATCGAAATAATATAACTCATCACATATTGTGTTGAGCCTTCGCACCACTCGTGTTGAGCCTTAGCACCAATGGTGCGGAGCCTTAACAACATGCTTTATAATACTAAGAAAAACTATATTTGTTTGTGATTAGGAGTGTCATTTACTATTAAAACCGGCTTATATAGTATAACATCAATCGAAATATTAGTTTTATCAGATTACAGTAAACGCAAGTAAGCATTCCTTATGCTTAAAAAAAATGCTTACTTACAACGTTACTAACGAGTTTATGAGAACTTATTAAGTATCTTTAAACAAATCGATATATAAAATACTAATATTCAAATATGTATCAATAAATAATTAAAGTAAATTATCGATGCTTATGCTTTACATACCAGCTATGAATAAAAGTGTCATACAGAATTAGTGAAACTGCTAAAATACCAAGTCCAATCCACAAAATAAGAGGTAATTCATGATTGAATAATCCGTATGAGAGGACTAATCCTACACCAATACCAGTTTCCCATGCAAGTAAAAACGTACTCTGACTGGTTCCACGCTGACAATGGTCTGACATCTTAATGAAGAAGAGTAAGAATCGACTACCAATCAGTCCTACTCCCAAACCAATAAGAATTGGTACAACATAGCTAACACTTTCCTGATTTCGAGTAATCATTAGTAGAATTGCAATACCAATAACTATCATTCCAGTTGTAGCTTCACTACGAAGGTCGGCATCTGCAAAGACAAATCTTTCAGCAAGTATTGCAATAATAAAGCCCACCATCAGCATTCCATAAAAGCGTGAACTATGTTCTATGCTCAAAAGAATTCCAACTACAGAAGTGATAAGCGTTACATTGACAAAAAGCCAATGACTACCTTTTAATAGAAAACGATCGCAAGAAAAACGAGAGAAATCCTCGCTTGGCATACGAAACGGAAATCTTATTAAGTTGACAAAGACAAAAGAAATTATCAAACAGATACAAGACAAGAGGAGTACTGAAGCAAAATTCATAGTCTGATAAACCATGAGTCCTGCTAAAGGACCAAGTGAAAGAGCAAAACGACCAAACCATGTTGCAGCATGATTTGCCTCTGTTCTATGTACGGCTTCTACTGTATCAATAATTAGTGTACTTAAAAGAACAAGTTGTGAAAGTCCATAGAAAGCTCCTTGTATAAAGCGAAGTCCAATGAGTATCGTATAATCAAAAGAGTTATAAGGAAGATTACTTAAATAATAAAGTACACCTGTAACCGCCAGCAACAATAGTGTTGAGACATTAAATACATTTTTGCGACGATAGCGTTGAACAAGATAGCCTGATAAACTACCAAAGAGGTATATTCCTATAAAGAAAACACCCATTACCAATGCTATCTGCAATATAGAATAACCCCTAACTTCCATACGCAAAGGTATGGTAGCTACAAGCATGTAGGAAGACATAACTAACAATAGATTAGCCATTGCCAATAACCAAAAATGCTTATTCCACAAACGAACGTGAACAGGTATATTTTGAGTATCCATAAATCTCTATTATTCAGAAATTAATCATTATGAGTTATACATTGAGATATGTAATGCATTTTGATAGAGGGATAGACAAAAAAGACTATCCCTATTTAGCTTTTAAATACATACTTCATTAATAAGACCTAACATAATTTAGAATCTTAAATCATGAATTCCTACCTATAAACAATTATTAATATGACTCAGATTCAGAAGGAAAACTCGTATCCTTCACACATTTAATATATTCTTGTACTCCCTCAGTCATACACTGATTAACATTTGCAAAATGACGGAGAAACTTTGGTTTGAAACCTTGTGTCATACCAAGAGCATCAGCATACACAAGCACCTGACCATCTGTGCCATTACCAGCACCAATACCAATTGTTGCTGCTTTAACCATTGATGTCACTTTTGTAGCTAAAGTTGCTGGTACCTTTTCAAGAGTAATAGCACTAACACCAGCTGCATCAAGTGCAAGTGCATCTTCAATAAGTTTTTCTGCCTCTGCATCATCTTTTGCACGAAGACCGTAACCTCCAAACTTATGAATACTTTGTGGGGTAAGACCGAGGTGGCCAATAACAGGAATACCAGCATCAACTATACCTTTAATAGTATCTGCAATCTCCTTTCCACCTTCCATTTTGAGTGCACCTGCACCAGTTTCTTTGATAATGCGGATAGCATTACGAATACCATCCTCACGACTCACCTGATAAGAACCAAACGGCATATCACAAACAACAAGGCAACGTTGACAGGCACGCACAACAGAACGTGCATGATAAATCATCTGATCAACAGTAATAGGAGTTGTATCTTGATTACCTGCCATCACATTTGATGCAGAATCACCAACAAGAATACTATCAATTCCTGCTGCCTCAATAATTCCTGCTGTTGTAAAATCATAGGCAGTCATCTGGGTAATCTTCTCACCAGCTGCCTTCATTTCCAATAATGTTTTTGCAGTTACTTTTTTCTTATCCGTTGTTAAATATCCCATAGTCACTTTTATAAGTCAAGTATCCAACATAATTCACTGTCTGTTATGTAAAAAGACATGATTTGAGACCTTGATTTTAGTTTCGGGCTGCAAAGTTACTCCTTTTTAATGGTCTGACAAAGTAAAACCATCATAATTACTAATTATCTCCTCTGTATAAGGTTTTAATTCAGCCACAGAATTGGTAGTTGCAAGACCTATTACACGTGCGCCAGATGCAATACCAGAACGTAAACCATTGAAGCTATCTTCAAAAACAACACAATCTTCTGGAGAGACTCCAAAACGAGCAGCAGCTTTAAGGTAACAATCTGGTGATGGCTTGCTCTCTGCAAAGTCTTCCGAGGTAAGAATCTCATCGAAATAATCCTTAAATTCAGGATGCTTATTATAAACATTCTGCATCTTTGCAAGGTTAGAACTTGTGACAACAGCAATCTTTATACCTTTACTTCTAAGTTCTTTTATAAACAATTCAAAACCAGTAATATAATTAAAAGACATATTACGCTCGTATTCATATAGAATTGTCGTAATCTCTTTCTGTTTTTCTTCTTCTCCAGTAAAGTACTTATCATATATTTGAACCAGTGTTTGTCCTTTAATAACATGCTCAAAATTATCTATATTTGGACGTAGTTTCTTATCCAAATTACGCCAAAACAAAGTGTATAAAGGCTCCGTATCAAACACAACACCATCTAAGTCAAACAAACAAGCTTTTACCATTATTTCCTTATTTATTATTATATTTATAATGCAAAGTTACAAAAACTTTTCGTAACTTTGTAGCCTATATATGACAAAGAAGTTATTTACAATATTTGCTTTTTCCATAATTATAATATTCTTTATTAGCAGTTGTGGACATAAGTCATCAACACCAAAGAAGTTGGATATACCAACAGCTGTAGTTTCTGTAGACACTATAGCTCGCCTTTCAGATGTAATACAGTGTCATGTTCATGTTGATTTCACCTATTTGAAAGAAAACAAATATGCTGCTGTCAATGACTCTCTGCTAAGAATGGGGCTTTTACAACCAGACTATTTCTCAATCAATAATGATAAACTCACCCCTCAAATAGCCATTCCAACCTTTGTACGTCAGTACATAAAGGAATATATGGAGATTGCACAGCTTGTTCGTCAAAAAGAGAAAGACAAGAGTCAACTCATTGGTGAACTAACTATCAAGACGGAATTACGTGCTGCTTTAGATAACTATATTACTGCTTTATCGCATATAGCCATCAACAACGGTAATGGAGAGCTCACTAAGTACACAATTGTACGTAATTTCAACCCTAAAAGTGGAAAACTTATCACACTTCAGGAGCAATTTGGGAAGGATTATAAAGAGAAACTAACAAAGGAAATCATTGAGCGTATAGCTGACAGAGAGAACCTTGAAAAAGATAATATTGCAGGACTTCAAGCAAAAGGTTATTTCATTGGAATAGATCCCTATCCTACTGATAACTTCATTCTCACAGATGATTCAATTATGTTTATCTATACTCCAGGCGAAATTAGTCAGAAAGAAGTTAGAGTTGCTATTGACAGCTAATATTATCTTTGGCTTTATTTATATACCGCTAAACCCCATATAAAAAGATTATGATTGAAATTATAAAGAAATACTTCCCTCAACTTACACCAAAACAAGAAGAGCAATTTGCAGCACTTGATGCACTGTACCACGATTGGAATGCAAAAATCAATGTTATTTCACGCAAAGACATTGATAATCTCTATGAGCATCACATTCTTCACTCACTTGCAATTGCTAAATGTATTACCTTCCGTGAAGGTACAAATGTTCTTGATTTTGGAACAGGTGGTGGCTTTCCTGGAATTCCTCTTGCCATTTCTTCCCTGAAGCTAATTTCAAACTTATTGACGGTACAGGAAAGAAAGTAAGAGTAGCGCAGGAAGTTGCTGATGCTATTGGACTTGAGAACGTTCTCCCTGCTCACTTGCGTGGAGAAGATGAAAAAGGTAAGTTCGACTTTATTGTATCACGTGCTGTAATGCCACTACCTGATTTGATGAAGATTGTAAAGAAGAATATTGCATCAGATCAGCATAATGTTTTGCCAAATGGAGTCATTGTTTTGAAAGGTGGAAACCTTGATGAAGAATTGAAACCATACAAGAATATTGCCGAAAAAACAGAACTTTCGCAATGGTTTGATGAAGAGTGGTTTAAGGAGAAATACCTTATTTATGTGCCAGGATAGCCCTATCCCTCACACTTGGGAATATAAGACTTCTCTATTTTCAACCATTTACAACTAAATATCAGTTATGCTTAAAATCCAAACTTTTGAGGTTAATCCTCTCCAAGAGAACTGTTACGTTGTTAGTGACGAAGCTAAGGAATGTGTAATTATTGACTGCGGTGCACTTACAGAAAGCGAACAGAACTCCATTATAGAATATATAAAAGCAGAAGGACTCACTCCTGTCCATAATCTTGGTACTCACGGTCACCTTGATCATCACTTTGGAGATACTGCTCTTCTCGCAGCTTTCAATCTCCAACCAGAGGTTTCTGAAGGTGATGCTGTGTTTATGAATAATCCTAAACAGGCAGCTGCACAAATGCTTGGAATGCAATTGGAGTATGACTTGCCTGCAGGTGAGTTAAAACTGGCTGATAAACAAATAATATCGTTCGGTTCTCACAGTCTCAAGGTTATGCATACCCCTGGCCATTCTGGTGGTTCTGTATGCTTCTATTGCGCAGAAGAAAATATTCTCTTCACTGGTGATACTTTATTTAAAGGAAGTATTGGTAGAACTGACTTCCCTGGTGGTAGTATGTTCCAAATTATCAGTAGTCTCCGAGAACTTGCACAACTCCCTGACACAACAATTGTTTACCCAGGGCACGGACCACAAACATCAATTGGATTCGAACTTGCACATAATCCTTATATGGATAGATAACACGCAAATCAAATAACCCTTCAAAATGAAAGCAAGAAGTTCACAACCCGAAAAGATACTACTTGGCATTGACCCTGGCACAAATGTCATGGGATATGGTGTGCTGCGTGTCTGTGGAAATAAAGCCGAACTTGTTGTTATGGGTGTCATTGATATGCGCAAGGAGAAAGATGTATATCTCCGATTGGGTAGGATATTTGAACGCGTAACAGGTATTATTGACGAATACTTACCTGATGAAGTAGCCGTTGAAGCTCCTTTCTTTGGAAAGAATGTTCAATCAATGCTAAAGCTTGGACGAGCACAAGGTGTTGTCATTGCTGCAGCCATTAACCACGATGTTCCCATTCAGGAATATGCACCACTAAAAATAAAAATGGCAATTACGGGAAATGGCTCCGCTTCCAAAGAACAAGTGGCAGGTATGCTACAAAAGCTTCTGCATCTACGTGATGACCAAATGCCTCATTTTATGGATGCTACCGATGCTGTTGCAGCAGCTTATTGCCATTTCCTACAGATGAATCGACCTGCAACGGATGCCAAGCACTATGGTTCTTGGAAAGACTTTTGCACGCAAAAATGCAGACAGAATAAGATAAACAAGTGTTCTCACATAGCTACATCTATTAAGTATATGGCTGTGTGTATCAAATCCAAAAGACGTCAATAACGTCAAAGATAAAACTAAAACAACACAAGGAAATTTTTAAAACGTATGAAAAATAAAATCATAGCACTTTCATTTCTTCTCGCTTCTGTACTCACGGTGAATGCCCAGCAGGAGCGTGTGTCAAAGCAATTATATACAAGTGCTTATAAGA
>CAKMOD010000126.1 GCA_927910885.1 uncultured Prevotella sp.
TGATCCGATTTTAGCCACTAATGCAGCACGTTTTTCTTCAAATTGTGCTTGAATGCTTCCGATAGTGGTACCTTTGTGTGCTGCTGCGAAATCAGCTACTTCGTTTGCTAAACCTAAGAAGCCAGCATCTTTTGCTACGAAGTCAGATCACCTTGCCATCAGATAGTTTGATGATGTTTAAACCCTTTACAGGGCGGCTGATACGCTGACCTGCTGCGTTGTAGCGTGCTACCTCAACAGCATCAGTTGACGATGAAAGAGAAGAAATAGCTGTTGTAGCTGGCTTCTCACCCACAAATTCAACCTCTTCAGGGAGGTCCAACTGTTCCTCATAGTCTTCCACCAGTGACTCTGGTACAAATACCTTTTCAATGTTTGGACAGTCTGCAAAAGGCTCGTTGTCGAAGTCTGGCACTTTTGAAGAAGTGAAGCGAATCGTCTTTAGATTAGAACACTTGTTAAAAGACTTGTCATTGAGGTGATTGAGCGTAGAAGGGAAATTAACCTCAGTCAGTGCTGTGCTGGTGAAGGCATAGCTACCAACCTCTTTCAGAGAATCTGGAAGCGTACACTCCTTCAGAGCCTTACAGTTGTTAAAGGCATACAGCTCAATTTTCTTAGCTGTCTTAGGTAACTTTACACTGGTAAGGTTTCCACAGTTAGCAAACATATAAAAACCTACCACGTCATCTTCTGCATTATTGTAATACTTAGTAGACAGACCTCTCTTCACCTTATAGTAGTTAGCACCACCCGCAACGATGTTAGCATCTGACAAGTCGAGTGTTGCAAGCTGACCATCTGTTGACATTCCATCAACATCACGGCCTGCCATCTCTCTGAGAAACAGCACGTCAGTACCATTGATAGGACCAGAAACTGTCAACGAAGTCAGTTTATACTTCTCTGCCGTAGTAATGTGCTTAGAAAGCTCGCCTGCCTTGGTTAATGTCACCGTCTTCTGTGCGAATGAAGCTGAGCAGATTAATGTCAGTGCTATGATAAGCACATTTTTCCTGAATGTAAATAATTGCATAATTGTTTTTTTAAAAAATTGATTGATAATTTACTTTTGATTTTATATATGACCCGCCTGACAAGCGGTTAGCCCGAACAAGTCCTGACGGGTCTTATTTTTTTACCTGAAAACTTCTTATTTCTTTTCGTATGGAATGACGAACTTAAAGCCTCTGCCCCTCAGAACGACATCCTTCTCTCTTACTTCCTCAACATAGAGTTTATATTTACCTTCCTTAATCTTTGTGGAAGCAAACTCGTTTGGATAGAGCATAGAGAGCGAAACATCCACCTGCGTACCGACAACAGGATTGACCACGGCAGGTGTAATCTTCAATACCCTGCGCGAGGTGTAAGGACGTGTACCGTTACAGAGCCAGACACCGATACCGGGACGACGCACCGCCATTACCGTATTCATCTGCTCATAAAGACTGTGAGAAGTAGTGCCGTAGATACCTACACGGCCGGCTGTACCCTCACAGCGGACAACAACTTTGAGTGTCTTCTCACGTTTGTCCTGCGAGATAATTCTTATCTTTGCCTCACCTTCATAGTAGGCCTGTACCTCCAGAATATTCGTCTTCGCATTCCACTTCGCATCTATAATCTTATCGGGGTCATCTATCTTTAAGTCGACAACATCACCACCACCATTCAGACTGATAAACTTACTTTCGTCACGAGGATAAAGTCTGATTTCAGACTGACTGATACTGAGTTCTGGCACGACAACATTGATGTTTACCACCTTTTTGTAGTCGCCAGAGATAATCGTGGCATAGGTGTTACCTTCGAGAATACCATTGATGCGCAAGGTGTCCTTGCTGATAGAAACACCAGCCACCTTTGAGTCAGCCACATTGGCAATATACTTACCGTTTCCGCCTTGCAGCAGAATCATACGGGTAGTAAGCTTATTCAATGTTATCTCCTTGAGGTCATCAGCTCCTACCTGAATCTCCCTGTCATCTGATGCATCCTCCTTACAAGCCACAAAGCTAACTCCACAGCAGAGGAGTAATAAATAAAAAGTATTTTTTCATTGTTAGTCGACATTCAGTTTATATTCAATTTCCCACTTACGTTCTGGGGCTTCCTCTATTTCAATCTGCAGGATATGACGCCCCTTGCTTGGGAAAGTAAGAACACTTCCCTCTGGTGTAACGCTTACTCCGTCAATCTTATAGGTGATGAGAGCATCTGGATTTGCCAGATCGTTATAATAAAGACGTAATGTCTGTGGACAAGCTCCGTCTTCACGTATAGTATATAGATAAGGGATTCTGCCCTCATAGTCAGCATTCTCACTCATTTGGATTGTACGCTCGCTAACCACCTGAGAAGGCTTTGAGGTTTCCTCACCCTTGATGGTGGTCACGGTGAAACGATAAGAAGTGTTAGGTGTAAGCTTTTCGACAACGTAAGAAGTTCCTTCCGTCCTTGCTACGACATTGTCGTTACAACGTATCTCATAGGTAACACCAGTCTCGGCAACAGCTGCCCACGAGAGTGTCACTTCACGCTGTTGCACCTGTGCCTTGACAGCAGTCGGTGCAGCAAGTGTCGGTTCTTTCTGAGCTTCCTTAGTCTGCATGAAAGAGATGTCGTCAAAGAGGATATAACCACCATCGTTCGCTGAGGCGTCGTATTCGATTTCAAAGCCAATACCAGCCTTGTCAACACCAGCAGGAGCAGTCAGTGTAATCGTTTTCTGTTGCCATTCGCTTGTGAAACGTACGACCTTCTCACTGCTTAGACGATCCTTTCTCACGATCTTATTTCCCTTGTACCAGTCGACAATTGCAACGATGTTCGGGTTCTTCGCCTTACCCTTGTACCAATAAGAAAGTTTGTACTCGCCCTCTGCTTTGATATTGATACAGTTGATATTGAAGTCTTTGTCACGTGAGTAGAAGGAATGACCATTAGGGTAAACCTTTATGGCGAACTCTCCACTGTGTGCATCCTTCACCCTTGAGTAGCCCAGCTGATCACTGATATACCAGAAAAGTGGCTTCTGATAAGGATTGAAGGTTTCTGCTTCTTCTTCCTCCTCTTCTTCCTCGTCGCCCTCATCATCATCATTGTTGACGGGAGGTGCTACAGGCTGTGCATACTCCTCAAAGCCACCATTGCGCAAGAGTTCCTTGTTCAGCTGTGCTCTACCTATAAGTGGCAGCAACAGCAGTGCTATAATGAAATAAAATTTATGTGTCATAACTTATATGCTATTTGTTTAATATGAACGTTTTACGTCGTTAAGTGTTAGACCGTATGCCTTGCCTATCTCTGCAGCGACGTGCTTGAGTGAACCTGTCGTAGCCTCATCTCCTAAGAGACGCTCTTTATCCCAAAGTCCGTTACCAGCAGTCAGTTCGTTGATATATGCCATCACTTGGTTATAGCTCAAATGAGGTTTGCCCGATTCCTGCACCGTGAATTGTAAGCCATAGACAGCACCACAGCCTTGTGAAAGGAAAACCAGCGCATTATTGATATCCTCCTCCAGATTGCTCACCGTAATATCACTCACCAGCAGGTTCATTGCTCTTACAGCCGCCACCTTCGATAGTTCAGCCCTTATCACTTGTAGCTGCTGTAACACTTCCTCATAGCGATACTCGGTCAGAGCCAGTCTGCCACGAGCAAAAGCATTGTAGAGTTTGATACGACTCTCACGCAATACTGGCAATCCGCCAGCCTGCACGTAAGGCAACCAATATTGATAGTAGCCATAGGCAAGGTCCCAGTGATGTTCTAACTCTGTATAATTGCGTCCCGGTAGTAGGGCAATACGCTCATGTTCGCTGCGCAGACGAGTATCCTTGTACAGGCTATCGTTGAGGTGTACGTTTAGAACCTTGTCTAAGTAGATACCTCCCCAGACAATACCATTGAACATTTCAGCAACAATTAGTCCCTTTTCGTTGGCGAAGGCAATATTCACATCGCCAATGTGGATACCTACATAGCCTCCTTCACCCTGTACAGCTCTATGATTTCTATAGGTTCCAGGACTTGGTTGTCCCATTCCACTAAGCTTTCCAGTGGTCTCGAAGATATCTTCCACATCTTTCAGAATACGTGTTCTATCAGCCTTATGGAGCGATGAAGCTGCTAATTCTTCCTGTGGTTTCAAACCAAACTCACCATTGTTATAGTATCCTTTGACACGGGTCATCGTACCTTCATACATAATGTTGGCAGGTCTGAGATAGCTGCTGTAGATATAGTCGAGCGGATCACGTAGCAAACTACACTCGAGATAGTCTACACTGCTGCTTCCGTTGCGCTTAAACTGATAGGAAGGGTCAGGAATCTGTGGTTCTCGGTAAGCCGATTCTACTGTTTCTCCTTCCCACTGACTGCACGATGATAGTGCCGAAACAAGTAGGAGCAGGAGACTATATATAAAAGTTTTCTGTTTCATTCTTTTGTATATTACGGGAGGATGATATAAGCGCAGAAGGGTGCCTTAATTTTATCAATACCCTCTTGATTCTGATATTCGTGTACGGCTAAGGGCTTTACGATGGTGAAGCCGTCTTCGGACACAGCCGAGATGGTGGCGTGCACAGAAGAGTTCTGAGGACCGACACCGTTCACCCAGAGATACATCGGAAAGCCCGACTGCGCTGTGAAAGTCACGGTATGTTCCTTATTGTTTGTCAGCAGGAAGTCTGTTCCCTGTGCACGCTTGTCAGTTGCTATCGTACGTAATTTCTTATCCGTATCAACATAGCGGATGACATAGCGTGAATCCACTTTGCCTGCTGTGCCAGCCTCATCCGTACTGGTATGTTCCTTGAACGAGCAGGTCAGCGTAACCTTATAGGTTCTAACGTTTTGTGTGATTTCAACGCCAGGGTAAACAAAGTCGGACACAGAGGCGTATGGGTCGCCCAACTGTATAACTTGGTCTTCATACGATATCTTTGGTTTCTCTATTCCACTAAATGGGAAGAGCTTATTATAATCTTCCTCTGGATAATCCTCGCTGCTTCGTGAACAACCTACGGCAAGCAGTGCAAGGAAGAGAACAGCATATTTACTTCGTATCATTTTCATTACTTTTACTTTCTTATCGGTTCGTTATGTCTTCAATGGTATTATTCCACTGGAGCATCGTAAATCTCTGCACGGATACCCGTGAATTCTCCTTCGGGATGAAGGTGCTTGCTGACAAGACGGCTACGACGTAGAAGTGGGTCATAAACCGAAACAAGTTCTGCTACAAAGCGGTCTCCAACACGCTCAAAGTCGAAGAACATGGTCTTGCTATCGTAACGTAACCCAGCACGGAAGGTGAGTCCCTGTTCTGTACCAGAGTAGCCAGAGCCTAAACCAGTTATCTCCTTTGCAGGATAGTCAGGTATCGGGTTCTTCTTCTGAGTGAAGAGGAAGAGATAATACTTCTTTTCTTCTATTTCTCTCAGTAGTGCCTCGTTAGTCTCTACCTTACGCTTGATATAGAGATCACTGCGGAAATAGGTGCGGCCACCCCGATGGATAAGCAACTGTGGATTGATCATCTGCTCAAAGAAGGTACGGTTCTCGTAGGCTTTCTGTACCGTCAGCAATGTGTCCTCCGCGCTCTTAAGCTTCGTGAAGACGATATACTCACGGGCTGGCTGTAGATAGGAAGCTGTGCGGAACACCAGTTCTCCATCCTCATTCTTACCCACATAAAGGAAGTCGGAAGAGCCAGCAAAACGATCATTGACCAGTTGGTGTAGGTAATTATAGGTAATGAAGCTCAACTGTGTATAGCTGTTTCGGCTGACAAGATACTCACTTCTCTGTGCAGTTGCCACTGATTGAGCAGTGTAGTCAGCACGCATCTCTACCGTGTTATCAGTATTGAACTTCATCGTAAAGCAGTCGCCACCATAACCATAACGGCCTCTGAATCCGCTGTGTGGTATCAGTTCTGAGGGATTAGAGAATAACAGCGAGTCTGTCTTTGGGAAATAGATTACCCTCCAACCGTGTGGTGCGTTTACAAGTTCATCTTTCAGGGATGCAATGCTTTCGCTGCTGCGTTGTGATGGCGACTTGTCAAAGACATCATCATTAGACGAGCAGGCTGCCAGTAGCAACAGAGGCAGCATTAAGCAGTATCGGAATATATTTCTGTAATTCATTTTTTTAATGCTGTTTTACGTAAGAGTATAGTCTGCGGACACAGATATCCTGCATTTGCTTGAGGTTCACCTGCCAAGACTTCTGTACATACTCATTGACAAAAGCCTGCTTCGCCATAAATTCCTTGTAAGCCTGTTCAGCCTCCTTGGCGTAACGCTGTGATACCTCTGGGTCGATGTCTGTGTCGGGAGTCTGAGCGGTAAGGGCTGCATCAGCCAGTTCCTTAGGCTTAGAGGTCAGCGTCGCACTGATGATTTCAGCAAAGTCATCTTCAGCCGAGAGGAAGGAGAGCATCGTATAGAAGCCGCGTTTGTTGGCATAACCATCAAGTCCGAACTTCTCCTTTCCTGTATGGGCATAGCTCAGTGGGGCAGATATCAACTCTGTTGAACCTGTATAACGGTTACCACTGATGCTGAGGAATTTGTCACGGTTATAGGGTATCAGCTGCATAAGACGTTTAGCCAACTGATGATGTACGCTGCGCATAAGGACATAGACTTTGTCGGAATCACTTGCCTCAAAGTCATTGACGTGGTAAAGACACATCTCTGCCGCTGTCAAGCGGTGGTTATAGAGTCGTTCTACACCGTTCTCATCAGGATTAGCTCCACCATAGAGATAGAGTCTGATGGGTGCACGTCCTCGCAGGAACCCCTTCCCGCCAACCTCGTCAAGTTCGTATGTCTCCAGTCCGAGTGTCTTCACGGCTTCAAGCACGGCACGCACCTTTTCTATCTTTGGCGGATAGATGAACGTACCCGTTGCACCTGCATTCTTCTCCCAGCGGTAGACCACCTCAATGCCGTATGGCTTTGTGATATTGTCAAGAATCCACTTGTCAAGCTCAGTGCTCTCTATTTGTTTTCTACCCTCATCAACCACACTTCTGTCGTTCAGCTTTTCGTCGCTACATCCTACAAGGATGAGTGCTGCGAGGAGGGTTATAAATATCTTCTTCATATTTGTTTGATTACTTTTCTTTGTCAGTTATAAGACGGTGTGACAACTTGTTATACTGACTGTTATGCTTTATATTCGTTCACCTTATCTGATAGGCTCATTACGCTCCCTCGGATTAGGAGCCAGACCACGCTGGATAGCCTCAGCAGGTATCTGTAGAACCTTGCGAGGGTCATCTTTCTCCAATGGGAAGTAGTATGAACTCTTTGACGAACGTTTCACAGCCAAATGGAAACGGCGGATATCAAACCAGCGAAGACCTTCCTGATAGAATTCCTTACGACGGAAGTCGAGAAAGAGCTTTACCATTGCCAGCTGCTTTAACGTCAAGCCATAGAACGGTGTGTAGATATTATAGTTGTTGCTGTTGGTTGATGTATAAACAGCACGTTCGATAGAAGGGAAGAAGCCAAACTTACCCTGCATATACTGCAGGTAATCATCGATAGCACGATTATACTCCTTGAGCATTGCATACGCCTCCATGCGGTTTAGAAGTACCTCATCAACAGTGAAGAGCACATTGGTCACATAAAGACCACGAGGCTTTGAACCTATACTCTCTACATTAGAAAGCTCATCAAACTTAGCCAGATAGCGACCTGTCGTTACTGGGGCAGGTGATGCGGTGAAGATATAAGTACCGATGAAGTTCATCTTCTCATAGTCACGTGCACCTTCGATTCCTGTTTGTGTAAAGACCTTGTCAACGGTTCCGATCGTCGGACCATATTTCTCTGTAGGTAATGTGCGAGCCAAACGTGACTCGGTTGTTGTCATTAGCAGGTTAGCTGGCTCATCAGTAGCATTATAACGACGAAAGAGATTCTTATGATTAAACTCATACTCGTTAGCATACTGTCGCCATGGACGAAGCTGCTGTTTAGGGTCACCGCCCAAAACATAATCAGCATAGGCAACCACTGACTTCCAATCACCCTTCATTAAGTAGAAACGGGAAGCAAAGGCGTAGGCAGCCTTCTTGTTGAAATGGAACTTCGGATGTTTATAGTACTTATCTGAAACAAGGGTGATACCCAACTTCAAATCCTTCTCTATCTGATCATAGACCTCGCTGACAGTCCCACGCTCATAGTCGACAAGGGCGTGCTTCTCAGGCTTTGTGATATAAGGAATACCCATGTCGGTAGCCTTTCCACCATAAGGTTCTGCCCAGATGTTGACGAGCATAAAATGGAGATAGGCTCTCAGTAAGAAGGCCTCACCATATAATGCCTTCACGCGGTCGGTCTTAGGATAACGGCTGAGCAGTTCGAGTGCCTTGTTTGCTTGTGCAATACCTTTGTAGCAAGCATTCCAGTAGTTCAGTGGTGTGTCAAGGTCTTCTTGGTCATAATCCTCCCAGAAGAACATTGACTCATTCAGTTGTGAGTGGATACCGTTTGCACGTTCCTCCACATTATCTGTACGTGGTTCGAGGAAGGGGATATAGCTTGCTTCGGGATAAGCACCCGTAAGGAGTTCGGCAATCTTCTCCTCAGTATCAATCTCTACATCGAGTTCCGAGTCGGGACTCTTGTCGAGGTAGTTATTACAGCCGCTGAAAAGGAAGGTAGCCGCTGCAAACAGTAGTAAATATATCTTTGTACTCATATTTTGTCTTGTTAGAAACCAACGTTCAATGTTACTGTGTACTGTTTTGGTGTAGGCATTGACACACCACCTGACTTATAATACTCTGGGTCCTGTCCTTTGAGTTTCTTGTCTGAGTAAATCAGGAAAGGATTTGTCAGATTCAGGTTTAAATTCATTGAGTGGAGACGTATCTTCTTAAGGAAATTTTCTGGAACGGTATACGCCAAAGAGATATTCTTCATGCGTACGAAACTACCGTCAGCTACGCGCTGCTGCGAATAGTCGTATGTATTGTAGGCACGCTCGATATTCTCCTTACCCACAGCCGCAATAAGTTCCTGAGAAGGGAGTACAGGGACATCGGTCTTGTACTCATCACCAGGGTTGAGCCAGCGGTTATAGTAAGACTTAGAGAAGATATTCAAGTCTGCAAACTCAGGGTCGAAGGTAGGGTTTAGACGAATCTTGTTACCTGCCTGCACTGTGAGGAAGAAAGATAGCTCCCAATTCTTGTACTTCAGTGTATTGGACAGACCACCTATGACACGTGGCTCGATAGGGCCGTGATAGATAAGATAGGACTTAGCATACTGTGCATCAAGGAAGTCGGCACCGGCAATCTTTGAGAGTTCGCTCTGATTGCTTGGATAGCGTCCAAAGTCGAATGTTGGAAGTCCCTGATTGTTTAGTCCTTGGAAGTTGAAAGAAAAGAGCGAACCACGAGGATAGTCCACGATGTTGCCTCTACCTCTTCCTGCTACCATGTCAAAGGCATTAGGACTATTGAGAAGACGCGTAATCTTCTGATCCATTGCACTCACCGTGAGACTGGTTGACCATTTGAAGTCCTCAGTGATGATGTTCTTTGTATGAATACCCAACTCTATACCTCTTGTACGCATATCACCAAAGTTGGCATACTTATAATACTGACCGCCAACACCAGATGTACGGACAAGATCGATAAGGTCGAAGGTATTACGCTGATAGATATCCAGTGTTGTACTGATACGGTTGTCGAAGAGCCCTAACTCAGCACCGATGTTCAGTTCGTACATCTTTTCCCACGTAAGGTCACGATTCTCAAGATGCAGAATGTTGAATTTGCTCTCTCTGTCGTCTAAGGAATGACGGTTCACAATACCGCTTTTATAGATAGCATTGGCATTGATAGCCTCTTCGTTCATCTTCGCTGTAAGACCATAGCTGACACGCAGGGCAAGACGGGAAATGGTCTTATTCTCCTTCATGAAGTCTTCCTGATCTATGTTCCACTTTCCTCCGACATTCCAAGTAGGTAGCCACAGGGCACGTGCACCCTTGCCCGAAGTGTTAGAACCCTCGACATTGAGAACGGTATTGAATACATACTTACCAGCATAACCGTAAGTACCGTTGAAAGAGAAGGTAATACCACGGTCGGTACGCTTATGCAGATTGAAATAATCACTTCCCTCGTTAACCAGTTTGTTGAAGATTAAGGGGTCTGTATAAACCTGATTACCGCGGTCATACTGTATTCCATAGCCTTGGAAAGGATTGGTTGTGCGAACTGCCGAACGGAACTCTGAGAAAGCGAAGGCTTTTAGGTCGTGCTCACTGATACGCTTGTCGAAGTCGAAGGCAAGACGGGCAAGGAAGCTCTTGAGTGTAGCCTCTGTCTTGTTATAGATACCGCCATTAGGTAGACCTACCTTTGGCTGTAGTTGCGGATTGTCTTTGTCGTGCACCAGATAGATATTCTGCTGTGCAACAAAGGGATTCTCATTGGCTCTAAAAGCCTGTACAAGGTTAGAACCTTCATGCACCTCATGACTCGTACTGGTGTGTGCGTGGCGAGTTGAGAGCAAGGTCTTGATAGCAAGATTATTGTTGAGCCTATACGTAGCTTCACCTTGTATCTTGAAATCGAGCACGTCAATATTCATCTTATTATTGGCGTATTCATTGAAGATATTGAATGGTGCCCAGTTGTTGCGGTAGTAAGATAGACTTCCATCCTCATTATAAGGACTGAGGGTACGGCTTGTACCGAGAGAATATGAGAATGGATTGATATCGAAGTCGCGTTCAAAAACACCTATGGTACTATTTTTGCGCTGTGGCATTGTTCCTGGTGCCTTCTGCGAACGGATGTTACCTTGTACGCTAAGGGTTGTTGTCAGCTTATCGTTGATATAGAAGGTGTTTTTCAGATTGGCTGTAAGACGGCTCACCTTATCGGCAATGGTCCACCCAGCATCATGGTAGTAACCGATAGATGCGTAGGTTGCGGAGTTCTTGCCACCGCCAGAGAGTGTAATGGCGTGGTTGGTGACTGGGTTCAGCGTGAATAGGAGGTTGAACCAATCGGTATTAGCATACTCACGCTGGCGGAGGAAGTCGAGTCTTGCCTCTGGAGTATTCGGTAGATAGTATTCGCCAGTAGCTGGATTGATAGTGCTCACTGCCTTATACAACTGATAGAAGATACCGCTGCGACGACCATAAAGCGAATTACTGATACCGAAATAGCCCTTGTCGTTCATTTCCTGATAGAGCGACATGGTTTCCTGCGAGTTGAGCAGGTCAAAACTGCTGTAGCGAGGTCTCATTCGGATGGTATTCTCTGTGGAATAGGTTACGCGCATCGGACTGTCCCTGCGGCCCGTTTTCGTAGTGATGACAATCACACCATTTAGTGCACGGGCGCCATAGACAGATGTGGCTGAAGCATCCTTCAGTACCTGAATATCTTGGATATCTGCTGGATTAAGACCTGATACAGCCGAACTGATGAGCGTGACAGCATCACCAGAAGCCAACTGGTCAAGGCTGAGGTGTACAAGGTCTTCATACACCGCACCATCAATAACCCACAGCGGTTGTACGTTACCGATGATAGATGCACCACCACGGATGTTGATACGAGGTGCAGAACCGAACGTTCCAGAGATATTTTGAACCGATAAGCCCGGCACGCGACCTTCGAGCATACGCGAAACATCTGCGATACCCTCAAGTTTGATGTCATCCATCTTTACTGAGGTTGCTGCACCAGTATAGACACGGTTACGGATATTCTGATAACCTGTCACAACGACCTCGTCAATCTGACGACTGTCACTTTTTAGTATGATATTTAGAGTGTGACCGTTTGTAACTTTTACGCTCTTGCTGACCATTCCGACATAGCTTGCCTGTATTGTTTGGCCAGCTGAAGCCTTGATGGTGAAGTTGCCATCTACGTCCGTAACGGCTTTCACCTTCGTCTCCAACACCTGTATGTAAGCACCGATGAGGGCTTCTCCCTGTTCGTCCTTCACCATTCCCGAAACCGTGCCTGCTGTCTGTGCAGCAGCGGTAAGGACAGTGAAGAGGAAGAAGACTACTGTTAGTATTCTATTTAATTTTATAAGTCTGTACATTACTGTTTTATAATGATGATTCTGTTTTATTCTATCTATTATGGTTTGCCTGCTGCCTTACAGTTTCAATTGCAGACCGCCATAGATGCCAAAAGGATGACCAGCACGCAGTCCTGATGGATGACGTGAAACGAGATATTTCTTGTTAGTCAGGTTGATGGCATTTAGCGTCAGTGTTAACTTTTTACTTACGTGCCCTTTCACTGTAGCATCTAAGATGAGGTGTGTAGGAATCTTCTCACGCTCTGCTATACGTCCGTGTCCTGGTGCGGTACGCATATCGCCATTGTAGCGTACACCAAGGTTGGCCTCTACTAACTTATGCTCCAGACCTATCTGCGCATTGAAGGCGTGCTTATATATATAAGGTATCTCGTCGCCATAGACTACCGAACCCCAAGCTGAACTAACAAAGTCGTTCTTCATCTTGGTATTTGTGTAGGTGTAGGAGAGTTGGATAGGCAACTGGAATCCCAGATGGCGTGGCAGTGGGTGATAGGCACACAGAAGTTCCAGACCATTTACCATTGCCTTGCCCACATTGAACTGTTCAAGTGTTCCCTGACCGCCCTGTGCGGCAAGGTCACTACCTAACATATTTGAATAGTTGTTGACAAAGGCTATTGCCTCACAACGAAGTTTCTTCGTTGTAAAGCGTAGTCCCGACTCGATGTTCACGCTGCTCTCTGCTTTCTGGTCAAGCGTTGCACTTGGTGGTGCAAAACCTTTATGGATACCACCGATGAGCGAGAGCTCTGGCAGTAGCTTGATATTGAAGCCCGCACCTGGAAGGAGCGCGCGTGCATGGTTAGGTGTCTCGATGCGCACCATACCTGTGCGGCGGAGGTCTGATGTGGTGTAGTTGCGGTTTAGTAGTTCTACGTCTTCATAGCGCATACCCACATTGAAGGTGACAATACCCTTCGACCATTTTCCCATCCAGTAGCCCGAGAAGGCGTGTGCCGTAGTGATACGGTTCGATTGGCTGCCTGGCAGACCTGCAAGGAAGAGGCTCATTTTACCATCCTGCATAGCATAGGCATCGTCATGCTGGAAACGGTCTTCGCTGTCGGTATGATAGCGCAGTCCCATCTCGGCTGTCAAGTAGCCACCCCACAGCATTGTGCGGTATTCAGCCTTCGACTGTACACCGCGCGAATGGTACACACGGTTGTTGGCACGCAACATCAGTGCTTCACCGACATAGTCTTTCTTACCTGTAACGATGTCGAAGTAGTCCTGATTAGTCTCAGGGTCAGCTAATACATCAGATATAGAACGACGCTCAGCCTTGGTAATACCTGCTCGAACCTCGTTGAGTTTATACCAGTTACGGAAGAAATAGTTATAATATAGATTGGTTGTTATCTTCAATTTATTACCCGATTCAATCAGATAGGTTGCTACCCATTGTGTGTGACGGGTTTTAAGGTTGTCTTTCTGTGCACCAGCATAACGGAAGTAAGGGCGATGTGCGAAATCGCTTTCTGATAGTCCCAGATAGGTTTCGTCTGAAGTCTCATTGGCAAAGCCGAACTTTAGTTCGAGCAGGTGGTTTATACCTTCATCTTTATTCGTACGTACCAAGAATTTTGCAATAAGGTCGTTACGCTTGAAGCCTGTACGCTCATTTGGCTCGTCTTTGCGGAATCCGTCAGACTGATAGCGCAGATACTCTACAAGGAATCCTGTATGCTTAAAGCCGTTACCAATACTTACATACGACTTCAGTGTGTTATAGCTGCCGTAGGAGGTGTTCAAGCGGGCTGTAAACTTCGAAGGTACTGGCGTAGACACCATGTTAATGGCACCACCCGTGGTAAACGGACCGTACTGCACCTGACTACTTCCCTTTAGTACCTCGATGGCATACATACGTCCAGCATTTGGGAAATAGTAAGCGGCAGGAGCTGAGTAAGGTGCAGGCGCAGCTAACACACCATCCTCCATCAGTGAGATGCGCTCGCTTCGCTCAGCCTTTGTACCACGCAAACTGATATTTGGTCGTAGACCGTAACCATCTTCTTCATACACGTTCACACCGGGAACGCTCTTGAGCATACGGTTGATATCCGTATAGCCGAATTTCAGAATCTCTGCTGGAGAAATATAATAAGCTGAACCGGTACGGTTGCTGGCTTCAAACTTACTACCCAACATCTGATTTGAACTTACTACTACCTCCGTCAGTTTATGAACCGAATCTGTCAGTATGCTCTTTGGTCTGGACAGGCTGTCTTGTGAGTTCTGGGCATACCCACTGGCTGTTGTCAGTGCGAGGAGCAGAGGCAGCATCTTCATTCTATAATGCATAGTGATATTTTTGCCTTACAATGCTTTTTTTTATCCCTTGATATTTCTACATATCTCAACAGGTTTGTATTCGTTGCTAAGCACGTAAGTCTACTTATTGTTTATAAATATTAATATTGTTTTTTAAATGGAGTGCAAAGTTAATAAAACTTATTCTCCCCAGCAATACTCATTTATGGGTATTCTGATGATTGAAAAGTGTAAAAAGAAAGAGTTTTCGCCCATTCCTCTCATAGAAGATGATGATTTTTCACCTTTTTTGATTCATAAAACTCAAGCCTCTTTTGGGGTTTATTACTTCAGCAGGTAGGAACTGCAAGTATTTTCTTGTCGGTATCTTGTTTGTCTTTGTAACTTGACGTAGTTCGCTATGCCTGCGTTCCAAAGACAAACAATCTGCTCGATAATAAAACAAAATATGTTTAGGCTCTGATGACCGATTTGGGCTAAAAACGTTTATTACCAAAGCTATCAGCAATACATGCACTACACCTCTGTCGCCCTTTGTGCCTTCGGCACCTCTGTGATATTGTCTTTATGCTTTCACCTCCGTATTCTCCCCTCTCTGTATGTCTTTTATATGTAGAAGACTTACTTTATCACTCCATATTTAGGAAGAAGCAAAATAAACCGAAAAGTCTTTACACTACTGAGTATTTTTAGTAAGAAAAATACGTTAAAAATTAAGTTTTCAAGTGGCTTTATAAACACTTAGTAGTCAGTTGCTTACAAGGCAATAAATCTAAAGGTGCTTAATTGGACTTCAAAAGGGCGTTAGTTAGACCTCAAAAGGGCATCTTTTGCAAGCCAAAAGGGCGTCTTTTCAAAGCCTATTAAGCATCATTGAATTTTAAGAGGCTGAAAATTATTTATAAACCTATGCGAGTAGACAAGTGGATAAGTAAATAAATTGATAAGTTGACAAGTTTATTCTTATAATGACTTGGTGTTCCTCCTACCCTCGAAGTGAGGTAATGATTTTGCTTATCAGATGTTAAACCCATGTTATTTTGTGTTTTTCTTTTGTTTTTATAAAAATATCTTTCTACTTTTGGCATCGTAAAACAACAGATTGTGAATCTTCCTCTTCTTCCAAGAGCAAGACTGTTTAACAGCCGTACAGAGGGGACTTCAAGAAGTTGTTGAGGTTTTCTCTTTTTTGTTTCCCTATAATATTAGGAGATGATAAGGGTGCCTTATTAATCATTTTTTTTTCTAACAACTTAAAAAAACTTTTTCAATTATGAGTTCATTTAGAGCAACTTTGGAATTGGGTGGTAAGGAGTATGACGTACTCTACTCTAACTACGAGTTCAGCCGTACTACTGACAAGAAGGGTCAGCCTGCATCAAGCATTTCTGGCGGTCGTATCAGCGTAAACTATCGAGTCTACTGATGACACTTCTACTATCGAGGCTATGCTTAACAGCCAGTTCAAGCCTGTTGAGGGTAAGATTATCTACAAGAAG
>CAKMOD010000127.1 GCA_927910885.1 uncultured Prevotella sp.
ACCTTTTGCAAGTCAATTGGGCGTCTTTTTAGAAGCCAAAAGAGCATGTGTTGGTTTTGAAACACATGAAAATAATTTACAAATTTTCAACTAATGGGGGAATAAGTTGTTTGTTAGAAGACAGATCGATATCGCAGCTAATTACGTTTATCATATAGTTTATCCCCCTTTATAAAACCATCTAAATGGGGTAATTATTCCGTTTATGTGGATTAATCTCATTCTATTAACAATCTACGCATTTAACGGAAGAACCTAATTATTTGAATATATCGAATTGATTAGACTTTAATTACAATATATAAAACGAATTGCACGAATATTCCTAATCAATGGATATTCGTGCAATTATCGTAATTCGTTATCAGAACTATGTTATGGGAGTTTACCTTCTTTACCTCTTGAGCGTAGGATTGACCATACACCGAGAGCTATAAGAGGAATACTCAATATCTGACCCATATCGATTGGCAAACCAGCCTCAAAGGCTACCTGTATCTCCTTAGTATATTCAATAAAGAAACGGAAGGTAAAGATTAGTGCAAGACAGAGTCCGAAATAAAGTCCTGTACCTACTTTCTTAGGATATTTCCTATATATAAAATAAATAAAAAGGAAGATAATTAAGTAGGCTATTGCCTCATAGAGCTGTCCTGGATGGCGTGGTTTATCGTCTACATTATAAAAGATAAATGCCCAAGGAACGTCTGTTACCTTACCAATAATCTCTGAATTCATCAGGTTTCCAAGGCGAATAAAGCAAGCTGTGATACCTGATACGATACCGAAAAAGTCAAGTACTACCCACGTATTCATCTTCGTCCTGCGAATATAAAGGAAGAGGGCAATCAATAATCCAGCCACTCCACCATGCGATGCGAGTCCTTGATAACCCACATACTTCCATGAACCGTCAGCCATTTCACGAATAGGAATAAAGATAGTCATGATTCCTTTCCAAGAAGTGAGGAACTCCTCTGGTTCATAAAAGAGACAATGACCCAAGCGGGCACCAATCAGTACGCCAAAGAAGACATAGAGGAAGAGTGGATCAAACTGTGATGGAGGGAATTTATGACGCTTAAAAAGCCACTGCATCATAAAATATCCCAAGGCAAGACCTACTAACCAACACATTCCATACCAACGGATAGGAAGAGAACCAAGCTGGAAAATCACTTCACTTGGCTGCCATGCAATATAAAGTAGATTGTTCATAGTTATGCTGTTAAAAGTGAAGATAGCACCAATAATTATCCCCTCTCTGAGTAGAGAGGGGTTAAATAGGGGCTATACATTAAATCTAAAGTGCATGATATCACCATCTTGTACAACGTATTCCTTACCTTCGATGCCAAGTTTACCAGCCTCACGAATAGCTGCCTCAGAACCATATTTAATATAATCGTCGTACTTGATGACCTCTGCACGAATAAAACCCTTCTCAAAGTCGGTATGGATAACACCCGCACACTGTGGTGCTTTCCATCCTTTATGGAAGGTCCATGCCTTTACTTCCATCTCACCAGCGGTGATGAAGGTCTGGAGATTGAGTAGATGATATGCTTTATTGATAAGTCGGCTCACACCACTCTCTTCCAATCCAAGCTCGTCAAGGAACATTTTCTTGTCCTCATAGCTCTCCAAAGAAGCGATATCTTCCTCTGTCTTAGCAGCGATGATCATTGCTTCAGCACCTTCTTCAGCTGCAATCTTCTCAATCATCTGACTGTATTCATTACCTGTCTTCGCACTTGATTCGTCTACATTGCAAACGTAAAGTACAGGTTTTGTTGTCAGAAGGAAGAGGTCGTGCGCTGCTTGCTGTTCTTCTTTACTTTCAAACTCAACGCTACGAGCATTCTTACCCTGCTCTAACACTTCCTTATAAGCCTCCAAGACAGATACCATTACCTTAGCATCTTTATTGCCTGCAGCAGCAACTTTCTGCTGTTTAGCAAGCTGTGCCTCGATGGTTTCGAGGTCTTTGAGCTGCAGCTCGGTATCGATAATCTCCTTATCCTCTACAGGATTGACAGCCATACCACCCTCACGTACCACATTATCGTCCTCGAAACAGCGGATTACATGAATGATAGCATCGCACTCACGGATATTACCAAGGAACTTGTTACCCAATCCTTCACCCTTTGAAGCACCCTTAACAAGTCCTGCGATGTCGACAATCTCACAGGTAGCAGGTACAATTCGTCCTGGATGAATAATCTCAGCCAATTTGTTCAGACGCTCGTCTGGAACAGTAATTACGCCAAGGTTTGGCTCAATTGTACAGAAAGGGAAGTTAGCTGCTTGTGCTTTGGCACTGCTCAAGCAGTTGAAAAGTGTAGACTTACCTACGTTTGGCAGTCCTACTATACCACATTTTAATGCCATATCTTAAATAAACGTTTATTTCTTTTGTACAAAATAAAGCTAACGAGCGCAAAGGAAGTATTCTTTCTCTTTATCGTATGCTGCTTATTTTCTGCAAAATTACATAATTAATTCGATATAAGCGAGAAGAAGTGGAAATAAGGTGGGCTACAAACAAACTCAATCTCAACTCTATTATACGATTATAGGGGTATAACGCTTATCTTACGTTATACCCCTATAAGTATAAGGAATAGTTTTATATCGTCCTTTATAAGACCTTATTCTTTATATATAAGAAAGGAACTTACCTGAGTTTTTGCTATTTTACCTCTGATGTAATAGGATTATTAATACCCTTCATTGAAACGAGGAAAGCCTTAGCTGAACCAAACTTCAGACGCATATCAAGACGAACAGGGATATGGTTGCTGTCATCTGTTACATAGAAGTTGGCTATTTCGCGCCATTTTTCATCCTCATATTCATAATAGGTGAGACGCAAACAACGATACTTATGATCATTGTCGGCTTTGATATTCTCCTTACCACCATAGACAATACGAGCAGGATGACGGCTGTTTCCATCAACGATAGGGAACTTCACCACCTCACCCTTCTTCCAGTTCTCTGGATTGAAACTACGTGCACGCAAGAAGATACTCATCATATCGAAAGAACAATCATCGTATGTATTCTCCATCCATTGATGTTTTCCTTCGTTGTTGATTCTATGTTGGCGTATCTTACTTTTACCATTTTGATAAGTATAGAATACCTCATCCACCGTATATCGCTTTCCTTCCCTTGCTCCCTTACGGAAGTAGAGTGGCTCCATCTGCTTTGAGTTGTAGGCAAGCAACGTATCACGCAATACGAAATAATCGTCAAGTTTACCATTACCACGTGTTGTCAGCGAAGCACGATAAGCTGGAATACCCTTATAAGTAGAGGAAACCGTGTACCAAGAAGCCGTACCTGCCTTTACCCAAATAAACTTCCAGTTATAATAAAGGTTGTATGTTAGATACTCTCCACTGCTAAAAGCCGTATTACGGAATGTACACTGTGCGGTGGCACTGACGGCAATCATCGCAAAGAGACAAACTATATAAATCTTCAACTTTTTCATATTCTCCGTTTTATCCGTTCAACTTTAATATTATTCTTTATTTCTCTTTTAAAAGAAAAAGAATGTTTTAGTATGATAGGCTGTGGATTAGTGCAGAACTTTTCAGCCATTTTCTTGCCAGAATGGTTATCAAACTTAGAGGTTACTTTATTAACAAGTTATCCTCATTTCTATCGTTTGATATTCAGATATTATGCTGAGTTATCCACATTATCCACAATTGATGCAAAGATAATAAGTTTATATCTTTTTTGATATGAAAGTTGTGTAAAACTTCTCTAAAACTGCATTAATAACCTTGTGGATATCCACATAGAAGCTTCTTCTTCTATTCTTATGTGGATATCCACAGAGTTATAAAATAGTTATCAACATAGTTTTCCACAGAGTTATCAACAGTTATTAGTTCAATATCTGTATAAGTATTGTTTAGTAAGTGTTCCCTTATAAATAATTCATTCATGTTTTACGATGTATTATAATAGCTCTAATCACTTTTTATGCCATCTTTAAGCGTTGTGCTGATGCTCCGCACATAATGTGCTAAGGGTTAACACCAATGGTGTTATGTGTTAATTACGTTGCAATAGATTGGTAATTGTAAAGCAACTTATTATTATTAAAGAGGCAAAATACTAAAAGTAAAGAGAATATAGATGATGTCTTTCATGTTTATAGTTCGTATAGAGATAAAAAGAAATTCACAATTCAGAATTTAAATTACTATTCATAGGTATTATTATCTTTAGGATTTTCCCTTCATAACACCCAAAATAAGTAATCATAATTATGAATTGTGATTATAAATTATGAATTAAGACTTACAAGTCATCAATCAATGCTGTACTCTTAGCGTAAGCAGTACTCTTAGCTTCGAAGAAGTCGGTCTTTACCATGTTGGCATTTGAATACTGACCTACCCACTTCATGTTCTCAGGCTCTTTCTGGTTGTCGTCATAGAGGAAACCAAAGCCAAGTCCAGACCAGCGAAGATTGCCCAAATAACGGATATAATCAGACACCATCTGAGCGTTAAGACCCTGCACATCGTTGCCGATAACGTATTGTCCCCATGCTATTTCCTGACGTACACCCTCACGCATCATATCTTCATAAACCTTTATCTTCTCTGGAGTAAACATATCAGGCTCCTCTTTCTTCAGCTCAAGAATAATGCTACGGAAGAGCCAGAGGTGTGTATTCTCATCTCTATTGATATAGCGAATCTCCTGTGCAGAACCCGACATCTTACCATTTCGGCTGAGATTATAGAAGAACATAAATCCACTGTAGAAGTAGATACCTTCAAGGATGAAGTTAGCAATAAGCGTCTTCATCAAACTGAACTTATCCCTTTTCTCATGGAACTCATTGTAACAGTCACCAATAAACTTATTACGGTTCAAGAGATGCTCATCGGTCTTCCACTGATAAAGAATGTCGTTGCGCTCTTCAGGACTACAAATAGTATCGAGCATATAGCTATAACTCTGACTATGGATACACTCTTGGAATGCCTGAATATGCAGACAGAGGTTTACCTCGTTTGCAGTGATATACTCACTAAGTGTTGGGAGGTTGTTGCTCTGAAGCGAATCAAGGAAAACAAGGAAACTAAGAATCTTGTCGTAAGCTACTCGTTCAGCCTTTTCAAGACGTGGATAATCCTTAAAGTCTTGTGAAAGATTGATTTCTTCTGGAATCCAGAAGTTGTTCATAGCCTGTCTGTACCAGTCACTTACCCATGAATACTTCATATTATTGAAGTCATTCAAGTTAGTAGTGTTACCACCAATCATTCGTCTCAAGCGTAAGTCGATATCGCCTGAAGGATTGAATAAGGTATTACGTTTTAATTGATTGTCCATTATTTCTTATTTATTAAATCCATTAACTTGATTAATTCATAATTTATAATTCAAAATTCATAATTATGATTAGTAATGTAAACTATTATTTTGTTTGTCTACTTACTCAATGAATTTCTGCTATTCAGTAAATAGTAGTAATCATAATTATGAATTTTGAATTCTGAATTATGATGAGCAGCTCTCACACTCTTCCACCTCTAATGACTTACTACGCACATAATAGATAGTCTTAACACCCTTTTTCCAAGCAAGTAGGTAAAGGTCGAGTATCTGACGCATTGTGAAGTCATTGGTGATATATAAGTTCATACTCTGTGCCTGATCAATATGACGCTGACGTACACCAGAAGCAAGAACACTCCACTTTTGGTTGATAAGATAAGCACTCTTATACATCCAGTAAGTCTCATCTGAAAGTTCAGGAGCAACACGTGGAAGCATACTTCCCTTCTTCTCTTCTAAGAAGAAACGCTTCATGATTGGGTCTAAACCAGCTGTCGTACCTGCAATAATACTTGTACTGCTGGTTGGAGCGACTGCAAGTAGATATGCATTACGCATACCCTGTAATGCAACTGTCTTGCGAACATCCTGCCATTCAGCACTATCATAACCACGCTTATCAAAGTAGGCACCTGTTTGCCAGTCACTTCCCTCAAAGAATTGATAGCTTCCCTTCTCCTTAGCAAGGTTTGAGCTGGCAAGGATAGCTGCTCGGTTGATAGTCTCGAACACCTTATCCATAAACTCTAAATGCTCTTCACTCTCCCACTTAATGCGACGCTTAGCAAGAGCATGGTGATAACCACTAATACCCAAGCCAATAGAACGATAACGCTGGTTGGTAAGCTGTGCATAAGGAACAGGATAGAAATTAAGGTTGATAACGTTGTCGAGTGCACGAACAACGGTTGCAACCTTTTCTTTCATCTTCTCTTCGTCCTCCAATGGGAGTCTACCAAGTGAAAGACTTGCCAAGTTACATACGACAAACTCACCTGGACGAGTAGTTGTAACAACAACGGTGTCACCATCCTTTGTTTCTACTTCCTTCGATACAGTCTCAATAGGAGCCATGTTCTGAGCAATCTCAGTACAAAGATTAGAGCAGTAAATCATACCCTTATGAGCGTTAGGATTAGCTCTGTTCACCGTGTCACGATTGAAGGTAAATGGTGTTCCAGTCTCAACAGCAGAACGAAGAACCAATCTAACAATATCCTTAATGCTAATAACACGACGTGAAAGTCGCTGATCATTCACACAATCAAGATACTTACGTTCCCATTCTTCGCCGTAACAATCCTCAAGGCAATAACCCTTTATACGCATAAT
Organism: uncultured Prevotella sp.; assembly: GCA_927910885.1. Lineage (GTDB taxonomy): Bacteria > Bacteroidota > Bacteroidia > Bacteroidales > Bacteroidaceae > Prevotella. The sequence continues at coordinate 6,712 of CAKMOD010000127.1, forward strand.
CTCGTTAGGACAGAAGAGTGACCAGTTCTGATTCATATCTTCCTCAGCCATCTTCCAGAATAAGTCTGGATAGCAAATTGCTGGGAAAATATCGTGTGCCTTCATACGATCGTCACCGTTGTTGGTACGAAGTTGCAGGAACTCTGGTAGATCTTTGTGCCATACATCTAAGTAAACGGCTACAGCACCTTGGCGCATTCCTAACTGATCAACAGCAACAGCAGTATCATTAACGAGTCGCATCCAGCGGATAACACCACCTGCTACACCCTTAAAACCACGGATATTACCACCGGTTGCACGTACTTTACCGAAGTACATACCCATACCACCACCAAACTTGCTCACCTGTGAGAAGTTGTCCAAGCTACGATAGATACCATCCAAACTATCTGGTACAGTGTCAATGAAGCAACTTGAAAGCTGATGACTTGGCTTACGAGAATTAGAAAGGGTAGGTGTTGCCATAGTTACTTCCAACTTACTGAGCAAGTCGTAGATACGACGTACCCACATAAGACGGTTTTCCTTCTCTGGCATAGCAAGGTGAAGTGCAATTCCAAGGAACATTTCCTGTACACGCTCAATCACTTTACCAGAGTAATTCTTTATAACATAACGCTTTAGAAGTAGATCAAGACCTGAATAATTAAGGAGCTTATTGCGTTCAGGGTCAATGAAAGTAGCAGCCTCATTGATTTCTTCTTCGCTATAATTTTGAAGAATATAATCACCATAAAGTCCTTCTTCGGTCATATATTTAACCTTACGATAGAAGGTTTTGAGTCCCAACTCTTCCTCCAAACGAGTGATTTTCTTTTCAGAACGATAAGAAAGAATACGTGCTGAAATCATCTCCCATGCTGGAGCCTCTGGTGTTGTCAATTCTACAGCTGCCTTGATAAGTGCTTCAATAGAGTCCTTTTGTGACATACCAGGCTTAGTGAAACTTGAGAACTTCTCCTGAAGAGTCACCATACTATAAGAACGCTCGCGGTATTCACGGGCTACACTGTGCAATACATCAGCCAGCTCACGATCGTCAGCAGTCCACACAATGTAGTTAATAGCCTGTCGCTGCTCATTACGCTGATAACGAAAGAGGATATAATTCTTTGCTTCATCGTAATGTCCATGTGCCATAAGACACTTCTCCACACGGTTCTGGATATCCTCCACAGTACGCAGTTCAGGGTTCTCAGTGATAAACTGCTCTACTTCGCTTACCATTCCGGCTATCTCACTGTCTGAAACATCCTTTCCGGTGCTGATAAAACTCTTTTTAATGGCTATTGAAATCTTTTCGTTATTATAGACTTCTACTTCTCCATTACGTTTTGTTATATTCATTACTTCTTTTATAAAGTTTTCTATTTTGTACTACTTCAATTCGCTATTGAGACTTACTTATTTACGTATAAGTAACATATTATTAGTAACTTACGCCTTTTAGCGGGTTTTTGTATGGACAAAGTTAAGAAAAAAAACTGATATGACAGTTATCCAAAATGGAATATTTTGAGAACAAATTTACTTTTAATTGTTTTCCAAAATAGAAAAGAATTAAGTGTTCTTTTTGTTTAAAATTGAAGTACTTTTAGCTGTTCAAAATCTCTATCTATAGCTTACAAAAAGCATTTATTTCGCTATCTAAAATTATAGTTTATGGCTTTATCAAATAAAAATCGCCTTGCCCTTCTGCTTGATAAGCTTATTCGTCATCTGATGACTCATCCGTAAGCTTTGGAGCTTTGAACTTGACAACTGTTCTAAAACCACTGATAGGACTAATCTTTCGCTTTCTTATTTCATCACTTGACAACAATGTAGCCTTATTGTCTTTATGTTCAACAAGGATAAAAGCTAAATCATCATAGCGTACACGTAGACTATCAGATACTATCTGATGGTAGGCTTTCCGGTATTTCTCCTGCTTCATAAAGGAATCTGAACGTGAGCAGAGGAAGACGATGCGGTTGTCAACCTTGAAATAATGTGAAGGATACATATCATCAACAGACCATTCTCCACCCATAAACGCATCATAATAAGCAGGATGAATAGCAAAGACGTCACTGTTGATATAGACACCATTTGTATAAACACCGTGGTCTTCGTATCCGTATCCACATTTAAGAACGAATGCTTTATCATTAGGATATTGCTTAATAAAACGATGAATACATCCCAAAAAGGCTGATTTCATCTCTGTGGTGTCAACAAGAACAAGACTGTCTAATGGATTATTGTCTGTTGATTTTTGACAAGTCTTATTACAACAGGAGGATAGGAGGGTAAGAAGAAAGACGAAGAAGAGTGCAGTTTGTTTCATACTTTTATGATGTAGAAGTCTTATATCTTTGTTCTTTAAAATGTTTCTATATTCTATTCAGACTGTAATCCATCTTCAATACGCTGAATAATCTCTTCAGGAAGAATATTATTCATACAAGCAAAGTCGCCACGATGGCAAGGTTTATTACCAAAGACAGAACAAGGACGGCAAGAGAGTGTATTGATTTGAACAGCATCTTCTTCCTTCTGTTGCCAACCCATAAATCCACAATAAGGATGGGTTGCGCCCCATACACTAACCACTCGTGTACCAGTGAGGGAAGCAAGGTGCATGTTAGCACTATCCATTGAAACCATAGTGTCGAGATGACTCATAAGGATGAGTTCCTTTTCGAGTCCTTTAAGGACGTTAGCAACGCAAAGACATTGTGGATATTGTGCTGCCCATTGGTTCAATACTTCTATTTCTTGTTTACCACCACCAAAGAGGAAGATACGCCAAGAAGGATGTTTCTCAGTTAGTTTTCGCACCACAAGTTCCATCTTTTCCTGTGGATACATCTTACCTGCATGGGCTGCAAATGGTGCTATACCTATCCATCGTTCCGATGGTTGCTTTACACCTATTATATTAGGGAGAAGTTGTAAGTCGCCACCTTCAGCTGGGAAGATACTCGTAAATTCAGGTTTAATAGGATAGCCTAACGCTTCAAGTACGTCAGCGTAGTTTTGAAAAGAGGTAGGCTGCTGTATGAAAACCTTATTTTCTTCCCGACAGAGTAGCTTTTTTCCTTGCTTATGCTTATTGATATGTGCCACAGCTTTGCCATCGAGGAGGAAACGTAAGCGGAGGTAACGTGTTCGAAGCACGTTATGAAAATCGGCTACAGCTGTAAATTGTTTTGCTACCAAGCGACGGTAAAGCGTGTTGAGTCCTCTAAAACCTTTATATTCTTCTTTCAAGTCGGCAGCCATAAACTCAACATTCGGTGCTAAATGTTGGAAGAAAGGCTGTGCAAAAGGACGAGAAAGCACACTTATTCTCACATCGGGATACTGCTTGGCAAGTGAATAAACGATGGGAACTGTCATAGCAATGTCGCCCATAGCAGAGAATCGAATAATAAGAATATGTGGGGTTTTCATAGGCTAACAGAAATAAATAAGTAGAATAAAGAATAGAGAAAGAGCTATTATTGGTAAGGATAAGCAATAAGATATGCTTATTCAATAATTGATAAAGCTCATTGGTGTTTACTCAAAACGAGTAATTACGCCCCTCCCCTATACAGAGTGGGAGGGGCATCAAATTATTTCTTGTTGTAAAGAATCGGATTTGTTGCAGGGTCGTTGTACATCTTCATCTGGCGATAAACCTTCATGTACTTACGGCCATGCTGAATGTCATCGAGCAACTGGTCGATGGCAAGACTGAGATCCTTCTGTTGTTCGAGGAGGATATTCAGCTTAGACTTACACTTCTCAACGTGCTCAGCTGAAGCATCCGTACGCTCAGTCTGCTCCTTCATGTGATAAATCTTCAATGCAAGGATAGACAGACGGTCAACTGCCCATGCTGGACTCTCGGTATTGATAGTTGCTTCTGGTAGTGGAGTCACGTCAGAGTAGAGCTGGCGGAAATACGAGTCAATCTGCTCAACAAGGTCTGTACGGTCCTGGTTAGAGCGGTCAATACGATGCTTGAGACTCATTCCTTCGTCTGGATTGATATGTGGGTCGCGGATAAGGTCCTCGAAGTGCCACTGTACTGTGTCAATCCAGCATTTCAGATAGAGACGGTTTTCAATGGAATCTCTGTCGTAAGGGTTATTAATCGGCGTATCTACGTTGTCCGTAATATGATAATCACGGATTGCCTGATTGAAAATCTCGTTACAATGTTTTGTAAATGACATTCGGTTTTTATTTTTCTGTTTATTCTGCAAATATAAAGTAAATTCCTTAAAGGACAAAATAAAAACTCTTGTTTTTCATTGTTAATCGCTTAATCTCAAATCAGTCATGATTGCCTAAACATATTTTATTTTCTTATCGAGTAGCTTGTCTGTCTTTACAATGTAGGAGTAGTGGTTTATATCAAATCACAAATACAAATAAGACACGATAAAAAATATCCCTTTTAAGCGGATTTCATGCGCTTATAAGCCCCTCTGAATATGCCACATATCTATACAATAAGTTTATATTTCGTTTGCTGTCATTTTAACAATTAGTAATAACTACTTGTAAATTAAGTGTTTATAAGTTTATAAAAGATGACAGGAGTGACAGGAAAATTATTTTTCCGCACTGACTATCTACGATAGAATTCCGTTTAATTTTTGTTTGTTCTAAATATGGAGTGATATAGTTTCCTCCATACTAATGATATTTCTTAGTTATTATTTTCTTTTCCTCCATATTTTACGGATGGTGAACACCAATGGTGCGGATAGTTAACACCAATGGTGCGAACGATTAGCACTAATGGTGCGGATGGTTGATATTCATGTAAAAAACCTATTACAATCAAAGTGGAAACGGCTATTAACGTGTTACATTGTGGCGGATAGTATACGTATGATGAGTGATAACAAATAGTGTTATTGCATTTTAGTCCCTATAATAATAAGGTGTAGTAGTTTATAGAATCAATTTAATTTCTATCAATGGCATAAATAAAGTTTTGAATAATCCGATATAATTGTTTGATTTATCGTACAATTAAGTGTAAAAACGCCCAAAATATGCACAAAGCTATATGGTTTGTGCAATAGATAGTGTATTTTTAATAAAAAAACTTGCACACATGGAAAAAAAACAGTTCCTTTGCAACCGCATTTTGAATTTGGAAATCAATATTAAACATTTTAAAACTTACAATTATGTCAGAAATTGAATCAAAAGTAAAGGCTATTATCGTAGAGAAACTCGGTGTTGAAGAGGCTGAGGTAAAACCAGAGGCAAGTTTCACAAACGACCTCGGTGCTGACTCTTTGGATACAGTAGAGCTCATCATGGAGTTCGAGAAGGAGTTCGGTATTTCTATTCCAGACGATAAGGCTGAGAAGATCTCTACAGTAGGCGACGCTATCTCTTACATCGAGGAGAACGCTAAGTAAGGTTTACTCAAGATAAAAGTACCAAGCAAAGCGTATGCCTTTGCTTGGCTTTTTTTTTACTTTACTTTTTTAATTTATATTTCACGCATGGAATTAAAAAGAGTAGTTGTAACAGGTCTTGGCGCCGTTACTCCATTGGGTAACACTCCAGAGGAGACTTGGCAGAACATGCTGGCAGGTAAGAGTGGCGCTGCTCCTATTACACATTTCGATACAACCCAGTTCAAGACGAAGTTTGCTTGTGAGGTAAAAGACCTTAACATCAATGATTACATTGACCGTAAGGAGGCTCGTAAGCTCGACCGTTACACTCAGTTGGCTATGATTAGTGCTATTCAGGGTGTTAAGGACGCTAACTTCGACTTAGAGAAGGTTGACAAGAACCGCGTAGGTGTAATCTACGGTGTAGGTATTGGTGGTATCAAGACATTCGAAGATGAGGTGAGTTATTACGCACAGCATCCAGAGAATGGTCCTAAGTTCAATCCTTTCTTCATTCCGAAGATGATTGCAGATATCGCTTCTGGACAGATTAGTATGCTGTATGGATTCCACGGTCCTAACTATACAACAACATCTGCTTGTGCTTCTTCAACTAATGCTTTGGCTTCAGCATTCAACCAGATTCGTCTTGGTAAGGCTGATATCATCGTTAGTGGTGGTGCTGAGGCTGCTATTTGCGCTTGTGGTGTAGGTGGTTTCAATGCTATGCATGCACTTTCTACACGCAATGATGACCCAGAACACGCTTCACGTCCATTCTCTGCAAGCCGCGATGGCTTCGTAATGGGTGAGGGTGCTGGTTGTCTTATCCTTGAGGAGTTGGAGCATGCAAAGGCTCGTGGTGCTAAGATTTACGCAGAGATGGTAGGTGAAGGCGAGTCAGCTGACGCTCATCATATTACTGCTTCTCATCCAGAGGGTCTTGGTGCTAAGCTCGTTATGAAGGCAGCACTTGAGGATGCAGGTTTGAAGCCAGAGGATATTGACTATATCAACGTACACGGTACATCAACCCCTGTAGGTGATATCTCTGAGGCAAAGGCTATCAAGGCTTTGTTTGGTGAGGCTGCTTACAAGTTGAACATCTCTTCAACAAAGAGTATGACAGGTCACCTCCTCGGTGCAGCTGGTGCTGTAGAGGCTTTGGCTTGTGTAATGTCTGTGAAGGAAGATATCGTTCCTCCAACCATCAACCATGAGGATGATGATCAGGATCCTGAATTGGATTACAACTTGAACTTTACGTTCAACAAGGCACAGAAGCGTGAGGTACGTGCTGCACTTAGCAACACCTTCGGTTTCGGTGGTCACAATGCTTGTGTTGTATTCAAGAAGTATGCTGAATAATATAATTGATAGAATAAAGCTCCCTTTCCGCAAGGAGAAGGAGCTTTATTTGTCTTTGTACCAAATTATCGGCATTATTCCCCACGATATCAGTTATTATAAGACTGCACTCTTGCACAAGAGCGTAGCGCGTCGTAACGCAAAGGGTAAGCCAGTAAACAATGAACGCCTTGAGTTCCTTGGTGATGCTATTCTCGATGCCATTGTCGGTGACATCGTTTATGAGCACTTTCCAGGCAAGCGTGAAGGTTTCCTGACGAATACTCGTTCAAAGATAGTACAACGCGATACGCTAAACCGCCTGGCAAAAGAGATGGGAATCTGTCAGTTGATTCTCTCTAACGGGCAGACGTCTTCGCATAACAGCTATTTGGGTGGTAATGCTTTTGAGGCACTCGTAGGCGCTCTCTATCTTGATCATGGCTACAATGCTTGCATGAAGTTTATGAAGCAACAAGTCCTTGGTAAGCTTATCAACATTGATAAGGTTGCTTACAAGGAGGTGAACTTCAAGTCAAAACTCATCGAGTGGAGCCAGAAGAACAAGGTCAATATGGAGTTCAAGCTGATTGAAAACCAAAAAGATAAACAGGGTAGCCCCACTTTCCACTTTCAAGTTATTATGGAGGGTATTCCATGTGGAGAGGGACACGGCTATTCAAAGAAGGAAAGCCAGCAAGAGGCTTCCAAGCTTACGCTCCAGCGTTTGCGCCGTGAACCCCAGTTTATAGATGAGGTTTTTGCTGCCAAAGCCAACCGTACAAAGATGGAAGAAGAGCCAGTACTTAATGTTCCGGAAACTTCACAGGACATGAATTTCATTGAAGGCTCTGAACCCAAGATTGAAAAGCATGAGAATCCTTTCCAAACAGAAGTCTTTGACGAGAAGTCATCGGCTGCTGATGAGGAGAAAGAAGAATCGTCTGATTCTTCTGTAAAGGAAGAAGGAAAGGCAAACAAAGAGGATTTTGACCTCTCAGACATCTCTCATTCAAAGACTATTGACCGCGAAGCTATCATTGCAGCTGCTGAGGCAGAGGCATTTGAAAACTGATAAATAGCGTAAAAGAATTAGTATGACAGGCATTTACAGCCGATGGTAAGTGTTAATATGTAATTACACTCACTATCTTCTGTAAACGCTTGTTTTCTTTTGGCTATTTTCTTACCACTTATTAAGGCTCATTTTGTTATAAACTCAGGTACTAAATACCATTCAGCTTAGGTCTACTTACCATATTCTACGAATTATTTTCATGAAAAGAAATATTTCTTTTCATGAA
>CAKMOD010000128.1 GCA_927910885.1 uncultured Prevotella sp.
GTTAAACCTCTAAAGGGCACCTTTTGCAAGTCAATTAGGCGTCTTTTAGAAGCCAAAAGAGCATATTTAAAAAACAAGGTTATGAAAAATTACAACAAAACCGACTTTTATTATCTTTCTATAGGATAACAATCGGAGTAGAAACGCTAAAAAACAAGAAGCAAAAAGAGACTATATCAAAAATGTAGAAACACATGATTTGTGTATCTATCAGTAGCACTTTATTTGGAAGCATAAGTTTGCCTTCCCAACAAAAGCTCTGACTACATTTTTGAAATAGTCTCTTTCTATTTTCTTAAAACCAATTACACCTTATTATATATAGGTGCGGCGGAGGACATGATTATTCCTCAGCAGGCTTCATGTTTGTATAAACATTCTGCACGTCGTCGAAATCCTCCAAACGCTCAACCATCTTATCGATAGTCTCACGCTCTTCAGGAGTTACGTCCTTCAAGTCGTTAGGAATACGAGTGAACTCAGCAGAAGTAATCTCGAAGCCATTGTCCTCTAAGTGTTTCTGAATCTCACCGAAGCTTGTTGGCTCACCATAGATAGTGATCTCGTTCTCTTCCTCATCCTCATCGAATTCGTCCTCAACACCATAGTCAATCAAGTCGAGAATCAACTCTTCCATATCTAAGCCGTCCTTCTTTTTAAAAGTGAAGACCGCCTTATGATCAAAAAGGAAGCTAAGAGAACCCTGTGTGCCAAGGTTACCATTGAACTTATTGAAGATTGAACGAACATCACCTACAGTACGTGTAGTGTTATCGGTCAATGTTTCAACAAACACAGCAATTCCGTGAGGACCATAACCCTCGTATGTTACCTCCTTGTAGTCGCTGGTATCTTTACCCATTGCGTTCTTAATAGCGCGCTGGATATTGTCCTTCGGCATGTTCTCACGCTTACATGTTGCTATAATCGCACGAAGGCGTGGGTTGTTCTCAGGCTCAGGACCACCTGCCTTAACAGCAATAGCGATTTCTTTACCTAACTTTGTGAACGTACGGGCCATGTGACCCCATCTCTTGAGCTTACTTGCTTTGCGATATTCAAATGCTCTACCCATTGGAATTGTTTGTTAACGGAGTTCTGCTCCGAGTTTATTTGTTAAATTCTTAATTAATTTCTGCATAATGGCATCAATTGCCTTGTCGTTGAGTGTCTTAGTCTCGTCCTGAAGAATGAAGTTAACTGCATAGCTCTTCTTGCCCTCAGGAAGATTCTTACCCTGATAAACATCGAAGAGTTCAACACGCTTCAAGAGTTTCTTATCTGTCTGACGAGCAATCTCCTCAATCTGTGCAAACTCGACATTATTGTCAACCAACAGCGCAAGGTCACGGCTTACAGCAGGATACTTAGATATCTCTTGGAACTGAAGTTTGTTCTTACGAATAGCCTTCATCAGTCCAGCCCAATCCAACTCTGCATAATAAACCTTCTGATCAATATCGAAACTCTTCAAAAGTTTGTGGCTGAGAATACCCATCTCAACAACTACCTTACCTGCACGTGTCTTCAGAGCAATCGCCTTATCAAAAGCATTGTTGTCAGACTTTTCGCTAACAAGCAAGCCCTGTCCAATACCGATACGACGAAGAATATTCTCTACGTATGCCTTCAGTTCATAGAATGTACTATCCTCATCAGGATGTGCCCATGAACCTTGTACACGCTTACCTGTCACCCACAATGCCATGTGATAATCCTGACTATAAGCCTTAACAGGACTTTCCTCTGACCATTTCTCCTTATTGAACTTATAGACATTACCTACCTCAAAGAAGCGGAGGTTCTGTGCCTTACGGTTTACATTACGTACAATACTCTCCAAACCACCAAAGAGAAGGGTCTGACGCATCACACCCAAGTCTGCTGAAAGTGGATTCATCACCTTCACAGTCTCCTCCCAAGGATAAGCATTAAAGCCTGTCTCCTCATAGTAAGAACTCTTTGTGAGAGAGTTATTCATAATCTCTGAGAAGCCAGCACCTACTAACTGCTCACCGATAATGTTTTCACGATGATAGTTCTTGTCTGCCTCTTCAGCAATTGTCAACGAAGACTTCAACTCTGTAGGAATTTCTACATTATTATATCCATAGATACGAAGAATGTCTTCTACAACATCACAAGGACGCTGTACATCGACACGATAAGGAGGAACGAGGAGGTTGAGCCCCTCTGCATCTTCCTTTTCGACCTTCATTTCAAGGCTCTCAACAATACGCTTAATCGTCTCATTACCGAGCTTCTTACCAATAAGACGATCGCAATACTCGTAGTTCAGACGAACTGGAAAGCCCTCCATCTTAGTTGGATACTCGTCACGAATCTCCATACTTACCTTACCGCCAGCCAATTCCTTACAAAGGATTGCAGCCTGCTTCAGCGCATAGATGACACCATTTGGATCAATACCACGCTCAAAACGGAAGCTGGCATCAGTTGAAAGACCATGACGACGAGCACTCTTACGAATCCATGTTGGATGGAAGTAAGCACTCTCCAAAACTACGTTTCTTGTCGTTTCGTAAGTTCCACTACCCTTTCCACCGAAGACACCTGCTATACACATAGGGTCTTCCTCATTGCAGATTGCAAGATCATGCTCACCAAGTGTATGCTCTTCACCATCCAAAGTAACGAACTTCTTACCCTCATTCTTATCTTTAACGATGATATGGTGCCCCTTAACCATGTCTGCATCAAAACAGTGCATAGGCTGGCCGTAAGCCATCATGATATAGTTGGTAATATCAACGATATTGTTAATTGGTCGTAAACCGATAATATTCAGTTTATCCTTCAACCATTGTGGACTTTCCTTTACCTCACAATCAGTAATGCTCAAACAAGCATAACGACGGCAAGCATCAGTGTTCTCAATTGTCACATCAATAGGAAGGTCATGATTGTCAACCGTGAAAGCATCACAAGATGGGCGATGCAATGAAGTCTCATAACCATTCTGTGTCAACCATGCATAGAGGTCGCGAGCTACACCATAATGGCTTAACGCATCTGCACGGTTAGCAGTGATATCTATTTCAATCAACCAGTCACTGTCTAATTGGTAATACTCTGATGCAGGCTGACCGACTGGTGCATCCTCTGGCAACACAATGATACCATCATGACCAGTGCCAACACCAATCTCATCCTCGGCACAAATCATACCAAGACTTTCTACACCACGCAGTTTGCTTCTCTTGATAGTAAACTCATTATCGCCATCATAGAGTACACAACCTAAATCAGCAACGATTACCTTCTGTCCTGCTGCAACATTTGGTGCGCCACATACAATCTGCTGTGGTTCTCCCTTGCCAAGGTCAACGGTTGTTACGTGAAGGTGGTCAGAGTTTGGGTGCGCCTCGCAAGTAAGCACCTTACCAACATATAAACCCTTTAATCCACCACGTACCGTTTCAACCTCGTCAAGTGAGCCTACCTCCAAACCTATGGAAGTGAGCGCAACTGCAATCTCTTCTGGACTAAGATTGAAATCAACGTATTCCTTTAGCCATTTGTATGAAATCTTCATTATATAGTTATATTGTTTGTTCTCAAAATACATGCAAATTTACGAAAAAACTCAGATATAGCAAAAGGATAAAAGAAAAAAGCCGTTGCATACGAAGAAAGTCGTTATTTCTACAATCATAATGAGGAAAAAGCAGAGTGCTTTTAATAGCATAAAACGATGTTTTAATTCCTTTACCCTATTGGTTTTATCAATAAAAACATGAGAGATGTGCCGTCTAAAATCTTTATTTAAACTTAAAGGAACAAAACTGTAATACTTGCAAATATCAAGATAATACCTTACCTTTGTCGACACAGAATAATTAAGCTTTAAAAACAAAGAAAACAATATGAGACTTACAGGACGTAGAGAAAGTAATAATGTAGAAGACCGTCGTGGCATGGGTACTGGTACAAAGGCTGGTATCGGTGGTATTGGAGGTATTATTATCATTGCTCTTATTACCTTTATGAGCGGTGGAAACCTGGGGGATGTGGTAAACAATGTCGTACAAACACAGATGCAGGGGCAGACAGAAGTACAGACAGGTGGCCAACAACATCAGTTCACCGAGGAAGAAGAGAAGCTTGCCGACTTTTCAAAGCAGATTCTTGCAGGTACAGAAGATGTATGGACGGAACAGTTTCAACTGCATGGCATGAGATACCAATACCCTACTCTTGTTCTCTTCACAGGTGCTGTACAAACGGCTTGTGGTAATGGCTCTGCTGCTATGGGTCCATTCTATTGCTCTGCTGACCAACGTCTTTACCTTGACTTGAGTTTCTTCACTGGCATGCGTAAGGACTTAGGAATACAAGCAAAGGGCGACCTTGATTTTGCTTATGCTTACGTGATTGCGCATGAAGTAGGTCATCATGTAGAATATCTCCGTGGTATTCTTGGCAAATGTCATGCAAAGATGGCACGTGTAAGTAAGGAAGAGGCAAACAAACTAAGCGTAAAATTAGAACTCCTTGCCGATTACTATGCTGGCTGTTGGGCGCATTATGACAATGAAAAGTTCCAGAGCCTTACTGATGGCGACCTTGAAGAGGCGATTGATTGTGCGGAGAAAATCGGTGATAACTATTTGCAAAAGAAAGCACGTGGCTATGCACAGCCAGAGACCTTCACACATGGTACTTCCGAACAGCGTATGTACTGGCTGAAGAAAGGTATCGAAACTGGTGATTGGAATACAACAACCTTTGCACCAGGGGATTTAGACTAAAGAAGTCAAACCAGTTTGTCGTTACCTAAAAGTATATTTATAACATGGCAAGTTACTCTTCCCAGCTACCCCTATAGAATACTTTTAGAAACAAAGTGACCATAGATTACAATTTATCTTCATGATAAAAAAGAATTACTTTCACGAAAAGAAATATTTTTTTCACGTAAATAAATATTTCTTTTCGTGAAAGTAATTCGATTAGAATAGTTTATAAAAGTAGAAAAAGATACTATGAGAACTCTAATACTTTCTCTATCAAACTATAAATAAAGCCTATTCTACTTCTTACTATCAGAAGCAAATGAGCTTACAATTGCTGGAGATAAGCCGAAACCATTTCTGCACAACGCTCTCCATCAATGCCCGCACTGACAATTCCACCTGCATAACCAGCACCTTCTGCACAAGGGAAAAGACCCTCAAGGCGGACATGCATGAGGCGTTCTTTATCACGAAGAATACGTACAGGCGAACTGGTACGAGTCTCGGAAGCTATCATAACCGCTTCATTCGTAAGGAAACCATGTGCTTGTCTACCAAAAGTTTTGAAGGCTTCTTGGAGTCGTTTTGTGACAAAAGATGGCATCCAGAAATGCAGTGGACTGGAAATAAGTCCTGGTGCATAGCTCGATTTAGGAAGATCATACGACAAGCGGTTATTTACAAAGTCAGCCATACGCTGCGCAGGAGCTGTCTGTTTGCGGTTTCCCTGCTGCCATGTGTCTCGCTCTAACTGTTCCTGATAACGCAAGATACGCAACACATCATTGCCTTCTACATCCTCTGGATTCAGCTGCACAACCATACCCGAGTTCGACCATTGCGTTCCACGATTGGCAGGGCTCATGCCATTGGTTACAGTCTGTTCAGGACCTGTAGCTGAAGGAATCACAAAACCACCAGGACACATACAGAAAGAGTAAACGCCACGACCCTGTGCTTGTGTCACAAAAGAGTACTCTGCTGTAGGAAGATATTTACCCTTCCGTTTTTTATTATGGTACTGTATTTGGTCTATCAAGTGAGAAGGATGCTCCAATCGTACACCGACAGCAATTCCTTTTGCTTCCATCTCAATCCCAGCCTCAGCAAGATAACGATAGACATCACGTGCTGAATGACCCGTTGCAAGGACAACAGGACCATGAAACTCATGCTTCACACTAATGGCTCCACCATTATCAACAGCCTCAACACCAACAACCTTATCGCCATCGAGAATCAAAGAGGTCATCTTTGTTTGGAAATGAACCTCACCGCCACACTCAAGTATTGTGTTACGCATATTCTCTATCACACGTGGAAGTTTATCTGTACCAATATGTGGGTGAGCATCTGCGAGAATAGATGGTGATGCTCCATGCTGACAAAAGACATTTAGAATCTTATCTACAGGTCCACGCTTCTTACTTCGCGTATAAAGTTTTCCATCTGAATAAGCTCCAGCACCACCTTCACCAAAGCAGTAATTTGACTCAGGATCAACCTCCTGCGTCTTCGAGATTAAAGCCATGTCGAGTTTGCGATCGCGTACATTCTTTCCTCGTTCAAGAACGATTGGGCGCAAACCTAACTCTATCAGTTTCAAAGAAGAGAATAGACCAGCAGGTCCTGCACCCACCACAATGACCGAAGGGCGACTGCTTACATCTTGGTATTCAGTCTTAACATAAGGGTCGTCTTGTGGAAACTCGTTAATATAAACGCGAATTTTTAGATTAACATATATGTCGCGATGACGTGCGTCAATAGAACGCTTCAATACCCGAACACGATAAATTGTACGCTCGTCCAGCCCCTTTTCTTTAGAAAGGTATGCCTTCATGTTGTTTTCGTTATAGGCAACTTGAGGCAGAACACGTAACTGATATTCCTCTGTCATATATAGTATAACTTCTTCTTTTTGCCACAAATTTACTCAAATATATCGAGAAAATCGTTGGCTATTGCAATAATTCTTATTATTTTTGTGGCTAAGTTTGACACTTCCCCCATTGTAAAGGGGATGTCAAATAATAACAAATTAAATATCAGGAATGAAAGTATTAAAGTTTGGCGGAACATCCGTAGGTTCTGTATCGAGTATTTTAAGTCTGCAAAAGATTGTAGAAAAGGAGGCTAAACATCAACCAATTATTGTGGTTGTTAGTGCCTTAGGTGGTATAACAGATCAACTCATAGCTACTTCTAAGCTTGCCCTAAAAGGTGATGACAGCTGGAGGACAGAGTTCGATTCAATCGTTGCACGACATCATAAGATGATTGATGCAATCATTACCGACCCACATAATCGTGAAGTGTTATTCAACAAAGTGGATAGCCTTTTTGAACAACTTCAGTCTATTTATTACGGTGTATTCTTAATTCACGACCTCAGTCATAAGACAGAGGACACTATCGTAAGCTATGGTGAACGTCTAAGTTCAAGAATTGTAGCTACCCTTATCCGTGGAGCCAAGTGGTTTGATGCACGTGAATTTATTAAGACTGAAGAGAAATTAGGTAAAAGAAGCCTCGATTCAGAACTGACCAACAAACTTGTATTAGATACTTTCGCTGACCTCCCACGTATCTCCCTTGTGCCTGGTTTTATAGCACAAGATCGTGACTCAGGCGACATTACCAACCTCGGACGTGGCGGAAGTGATTATACAGCATCTATTCTTGCCGCTTCTCTCAATGCTGAAGTATTAGAGATATGGACTGACGTTGACGGCTTTATGACCGCTGACCCTCGTGTTATCAAGGGTGCATATACTATCAATGAACTTTCTTATACGGAGGCAATGGAGCTTTGTAACTTTGGTGCAAAGGTTGTCTATCCGCCTACGATATACCCTGTTTGCGTTAAGAATATACCAATTAAGGTTAAAAACACCTTCAACCCAGACGGACAAGGTACGATTATTAAGTCACACATTGAAAACAACCAGAAGCCTATTAAGGGTATTTCATCTATCAAAGGCACAACGGTTATTACCGTAACTGGTCTTTCAATGGTGGGTGTTGTAGGTGTCAACCGTCGTATCTTTAGCTCTCTTGCGAACAATGGTATCAGTGTCTTCCTCGTGTCACAGGCTGCTTCAGAGAACAACACTTCTATTGGTGTAAAGGATGAAGATGCTGAAAACGCAGTGAAGGTGCTTAATGAAGAGTTCCGACTTGAGATAGAAGATGGTCGTATGTTCCCAATGCACGCAGAAAGTGGACTTGCCACAGTCGCAATTGTTGGTGAAAACATGAAACGAACACCAGGTATTAGCGGAAAACTCTTTGAGACACTTGGTCGTTCAGGTATCAGTATTACTGCAATTGCCCAAGGTGCATCAGAGATGAATATCTCATTCGTTGTAAAGGGTTCGGATTTAAGAAAGTCACTGAACGTACTTCATGACTCTTTCTTCTTATCAGAATATAAGGTATTAAATCTCTTTATTTGCGGTATTGGTACTGTAGGAGGAAAACTCATAGAACAGATTAAGAGCCAATATGAAGAGCTAAAACAAAATTCTAACTTGAAGTTGAATGTGGTGGGGATTGCCTCATCTAAGAATGCTATCTTCAATCGCGACGGCTTAAATCTCGATAATTATCAGGAAGAACTCAAGGAAAGTGAGCCTTCAAATCCAGAGCACTTACGTGATGTTATCCTCAAGATGAATATCTTCAACTCAGTATTTGTGGATTGTACTGCTTCTAAGGACGTGGCTGCACTTTACCAATCTTTGCTGGAGAACAATATCTCTGTGATTGCAGCCAACAAGATTGCAGCATCCAGCACATACGAGGATTACTATCACTTGAAGCAGACTGCTATCCAACGTGGTGTCAAGTTCCGCTTTGAAACAAACGTGGGTGCAGGTCTACCTATCATTGGTACAATCAATGACTTACGCAACTCGGGTGATAAGATACTTAAGATAGAAGCGGTGTTATCTGGTACACTGAACTTCATCTTTAACGAGATTGGTGCTGATGTTCCTTTCTCTGAAACTGTTAAACGTGCTAAAGAACAAGGCTATAGTGAGCCAGACCCACGTATTGACCTTAGTGGAACGGATGTCGTTCGTAAGTTGGTTATACTTACACGTGAGGCTGGATATAAGGTAGAACAGACCGATGTTGAGAAGCACCTCTTCGTACCAGACGATTATTTCCAAGGTTCAGTAGAGGACTTCTGGAAACGTCTTCCTGAGCTTGATGCCAACTTTGAAGAGCGTCGTCAGAAACTGTCAGAAGAAGGAAAACGCTGGCGTTTTGTTGCAACAATGGAGCATGGCAAGACTAATGTTGCATTAAAGGAGGTGGCTTCTACCCATCCTTTCTATAATCTTGAAGGTTCTAACAACATCGTCTTACTGACAACCGACCGCTACAAGGAATACCCGATGCAGATTCAGGGCTATGGTGCAGGTGCTTCAGTGACTGCTGCAGGTGTGTTTGCCAATATTATGAGTATTGCAAATATATAAAGATAATATAGAATCAAGTGAAAAGGGCATACGCAATGTATGCCCTTTTCTGTTAGTATAACTAAAAACTATAATACCAGATTCCATTCAACATTCTCTGTCTTCATGTCACCCGATTCTTCATTAAACGTAAAACCTTGTGGTTTTTGTCCTTCTACTCTAATATCGACAACGGTCATAACGTTACGCTTTAATAGTAACTGCTTACTTTCTTCTTCAACCCTACCATCATCTTTAGTCCATGTAATCTTTATATTAGCCGTTGTTTGATAGCCTTCTTGGCAGGCCTTGGGAATATCATAAAAAGAGTAAGTCGTTCTATAATCATACGCATCACTATTCTTTGTTAAGGAGATACGCCATCCCAGATAGTTAACGACTAACTTCCCCTCCTCTGGTGGCATCACCTTAAAGTGTAATCCAAACGCCGCCTTCCTCATATCAACGGTCAGTTCTTTTGTCGTCTTTGGACTAAAATCATTGACTGTACCATAGAGTTTCATAAGGCGTGGATATTGGACAGTAAGTTCATTGGCGACAACAGTTTCACCTTTCGTTATGCCATTCAGGTTTTCATCTTTTGAGAACACAAAGGTATTTGTTGCTTTCGTACCCTTGTTTGCTCCATGTAAGAAAGGGGCAAGATATTCGCCTTCCTTTGCAAGAAGTTCGTCATCACCTTCCTCTACTATTAAGCATTCTACTTTATAAAGATTCTCCACATTCATCTTTATTGCAATCTTCGAAAGACTGGTAAACAAACCATAAGCATACATAGAATAACTTGTATCATTAGGCTTCTTCTCGTAGACATTGACGGCATAAAACTTTTGTTTCTTTTCATCACGAACAGCTCTACTGAAAGGCTGGAGTTTCGCCTCCATTGCCTCTTCTACTGTTTCAACACGCAACTCCTTAGGACGTATACGCACAACTCTGGTCAACTTATTCTTTACATTGTTTGCCTTTCTATCACCATCATTATTCTCTAATACTGGCTTTTCACAAGCTGCAAACAATAATAAGCACAATAAAAGTCCAACCCATGTTACTTGTTTTTTCATATCAGTAATTGTTTAAGTTATAGTCATTCATTCCAATCTGTCTCAGCATCAGAAAGACTAAAAGCAGAGAAAGAATCTTCTTTTGATAATTGCTGAATACCAGACTCAACCTGATTATTGACCAGTCCTTCTTCATTCGTCAATGTATTTGTTCCTTCCCCAGGTGAGCCACTCAACAAATGACAAGAAGATAAAACATGATAATCTACTATTAAAGGTTTGATATATTTTTTCATGTTTACTTATTAAAGATCAGATAATTAGTAAGTTTAAGTATACAACTACAAGAAGATTTATCTATTTAGAAACTTCTTACCATTCACAATTATGATTCCCTTATAATCTTTGTCAACTTGTTGCCCAGCAAGATTATAAATAGGACCATCGAAAACTGTCTTCTCACTCACCATAGGACCTTGTATTTCTAATGCGACATCAAAGCCAAGAAAACTCTTTGCATTTGTGGTCTTTGATGGCGTATAAACGAGATAGGCTTTATGTGCTTCGGTCGTAAAAGCTTTTCCATTTGGTTCTTTCCAATAGAAACCCACTCCATTACTACCTTTACCAAACACATAGTACACCTCTCCGCCTGACGTTATTCTATTAATATCAGAGCCACTCAGCGCATTATTAGGATCTGTTTCACCTTTCTTACTTGTTTCTTCAAAGAATACTTACCTTCCTTTGCCTCTAAAACAACGGCTGTACCTTTGGGGAGAACATCTCCTTCTTTATACTCCTTACTTTGAGAGAGAACATTACCTTTAATCTTATAAGTACGTGCAACGACACTCTTAGGAATAATAAAAGACTTATTACCATAATAGAGTGTTGCTCGCTCTGCAGAAGAAACAGCAATAGAAACGCCCTTGTCATATTTAACTTCTATTGATTTAATATATGCCGCTTGCGAAGCAGAAGAAGTAAAAATCACTTTATCAGATTCACCATTCCATTCTTGTTTATAAAAATATTTACTACCATCACGGAATTTGGCATATGGAAGCTGACCACTTTCTATATTATATACTTTTATTAGATATTTTATGTCAGAAACAACAAAAACAACTGATGTTATTAAACTGTTGTCACCTTTTATCGTTAGCAATCCACCGAAAATCAGTTGAAGAAAATTACTACCCTTGCTATAAATTAGTGAAGGCGTAAAAGGCTTTCCCGAACGATCAGTTATTTTCAAAGTGATACCATCCTTCTCCATAGTGCTTTGGACTTCTTGAGAAGAACTTGAAAAATCAAATGTAACAGAGTTCTGTGCCCATATTGTTACAGGCAGCAGTAGCATTAGAAATAATACTATTAACTTTTTGGTCATAGTTATTAAGTTGTATGTTTTATCAATCAAGTTTGTAGCCAATTAATATACACGCTACTAAGCGGAAAGTAGGTGTTGTAGACTACTCTTTCACAATAAAATGTTTAGTTCTTATTGATGCAAAGATAAATAAAAATCAACAAAAAGCAAATGAATCAGAACCAAGAATATACAAAATAAGGATTAGACTCTTTAAAAATGAGATTTACATCTATGGTTCTTTTCTATTCACCACACCCTCTTTACACTTATAAAGAGCTATGTGTAAAAACTCAAATCACCAGCGGTAAAATAGTAATAATTCTTATCTATCGAATTATTTTCACGAAAAGAAATATTTATTTACGTGAACAAAATATTTCTTTTCATGAAGAAAAATATTTTTCTTCATGA
>CAKMOD010000129.1 GCA_927910885.1 uncultured Prevotella sp.
GGAAACAAGACAAGATAAAAGAGAAAACTGGATAAAAGGAAAGACAAGGTAACAAAAGAACAAAAAAGCAAATCGGTCATTACAACCTCTTACTGCCTTAAGACGGCAAGAGATCATAATGACCGATTCTTATTTATCTAATCCGAAGTTTATCGAATAATAGTATTAATAATCCTGTACTAAACGGCTTGCGCAACCCTGGTTAGGTGCAGAACCTTCTTTATAATTAGTACTGCTTTCGGTAAACTTAACGTGATACATGCTGTTTCCATTACGTGAAGAGGTAGTGTAGTTACCATGGTTTCCCCATTGCTGTAGCTCATGTGAACCAGCTGGTCTATAGGCTGTTAATGGAAAGAATACAGCACCACTTTTTTTTAATTCTATCGTATGTCGTCGGATTATTGTTTGCGTTCGAATGTCTTCCAAACCTCGGTGCTTTTGTAAACACATCCTCTGCCTGAGCACGCGTCATCTTATCAGGGAAGATAAGATAGCCACGTAACTCAGAGTTCTCACGCTTACCGTTTCCGTTTTCATCAATAAAACATCTTGCCCACTTAGCATACTTGTTGCGACCCTCTACCCACACACGATTATTGTTAGGTAAATTATTATCAATAAGTTGTTTGTTAGGCATAAGATACTCCCACTCGTCAGAATTCAACACACGTGTTCTTCTGCCACCAACCATCAGTTTGTGACCATAATCATTTTGATCTGCTACTATATCATTAGATGCAGTAAAACTATAATTAAGAAGTGTAGGGTTATTTATTGTTCCCCATGATGGCAAATCAAAGTAGCGATAAGCTTCTGGAGAAACATACTTGTTACCACCCATTGTGATAAAAGCATAACGATAAGTTGCACCAGCCTTGGTAGCCTTAGGCATTGCAGTCTTCCACTGCTCTGGTGCTAAACGGTAGTAACCTGCGTGTACAGTGCGAGTTGCCTTAAGTTTCAGAGGTACTGAGTTCTTCCATCTGATAAGTGTGTTAGCGCTAAGAGTCTTAGCATTCATTGTAAATGTATAGGTAGCGATAGGCATTGCATACTGCATATTACCGTTTGTGATAGCTACTTGCTTGGTATCACTTACAGAGAACTTCGCCTTCGCACCGTCAAAATATACCAAAGACTTATCTTCATCATAGTTGCGTGTCTCTGGTGTAGTAGTAATCACACTTCTATAAGAGTCAGCATAATAACCATCGAATGCTGGAGCAACACTACCAGGAACGAAGGTTACATAGAAATCGGTCTTACCATTAAAGAAGATGTTCTCCTCTGGGTCAATCTCTGTACCAATCTCTGAATCACCCGTTACTGCGCCAGTACTCAAGTCTACATTAGCTGAAGCATAAACACCCTTACCACGAAGTCCTACCTTTGTAATAGCTGTACCGTCGCTTGCCGTCACAGCAAAGTGAGCTACAGCAAACACATTTGACAATACGATATCTCCCTCTGTGGTAGCGTTCTTACCAGAAATAGAAACTTTACCTGTACCTGTCAATACACAGTTACGCTTCAAGTCTTTGAGTTCACCTGTCTGCTGAGTAAGGTCGATGTTGATACTACCCTAGATGCATCAACAGTTCTATCACCAATACCGTTAGAATTCTGACCAACATAGAAGAAACGATAGCTACCACCATTGGTTAGACTGCTTGCTGGTACCTCACCCTCAAACTCAGCACTGAGGTTACCAGTCTTCATTTTTTTTTATTGAAAGTGCGCTAACTCTATTACCTGACACAAGCAGAATTTTGTCACCCTGTTCCCACTTCCATGGACTCTTAGCAGCATCCGACTCGCTCAACTGAGCACGTGTCGCAGCAGCAGCATCCTCTGTACCTGCTGATACAGTAAGGGTTACCATTTGCTCTTCTGCTTCTGGTGACTCAATATCATCAGAAGAACAAGAAGCAGTAAAGATTGATATTGCCATGCACAATATAGCTGGCAAAAGAATTCTTTTTTCATTCTTTATTCCTTTAATTACGTATTAAAATTCTTGAGTTAATTCATTTTACCTCATGTAGAATAATGAACTCGTAGACGAGTAACATGTTATCTACAAACAAAGTTTACCGTTAACAGATCTTTTTAATCATCTTGACCTGTATACCAAGCATCGCTCTTATCCTCGCTGACATTCTTATTGTCAGTCTCTCCTCTCACGCTACTACAAATCATAGATTCTGTGTCCATGCGAAAGCTTGTACACAACGGTTTCTGATAGGCTGTCTTCACGCCTTTGGCAATAGTTTCTACTGCCATCATTTCATTTTTTTTCATATCTTTTCTGATCTTGTAAAGTTTATATCTTGAATACAAATAAACAAGGTGATAAACACCAATATATTTGCATATTTTTTATAATTGTCGTTATTTCGGGTGCAAAATTAGTTATTTATTTCATAATATACAATATTTTCAGTATATTTAACACTTGCTACGTGTAATAAAACAATCAAAAAATCTACCAAATTAAAACATGAAACAAGCTACTACCATTGGAATATCTGTTATTTTACATACATTTTCATTTGTATAAGAAAAACAACAAAAAAACATTTTAATTTATATTTTATATCGCTCAGGTAATATCATTAGACTTCAAATTAAGTATCTCACAGAATTAATAAATGTATAAAACGCATCGTTATATATATAATGTTGGCAAGCGAAGCATATAACTTCAAATATGCAAAAACAGCCCTTTTGCATTTTATAAAAAAAGTCTTCAGTAATTATTGGAGTGATAAAGATTTGTCCAAGCATAGTTCTCTGACGAAAGGTCACACGGAGAAAAGGAGAACACAGAGGTTTTATATAGTTGCAATCGTTAGGCACAGAGGCACCGTTGGTGCGTGGAGGAACAGAGGATATTTGCGAGTGTTATTAATATTATTGTCTACTTCATTACAAAGCAGTGGTTTGCAAGATTTCTTAAAACGTTTATTACCAAAGTTATCAGCAAT
>CAKMOD010000130.1 GCA_927910885.1 uncultured Prevotella sp.
ACAGAAGAAATGCTTACAATCCAACCCTATTCTCTCTTAAAAACACCATCATCACACAGCAAAAAAACGACAAAACGAAAGCAAATGACTTTCTAAACGAAAGAAAAGGTATAAAAGTTGTTAAGCTCTTTTGGAGTTCTCATCTATTTTATATACCTTTGCTGCGCAAAGAAATAAAGGCGTTTTGAACGTTAGATTGAACACTTAACCAAACTTTCGTTTCGAAACTTCGCGAACAACTTTTTGACAGATTAGAACTACCTATACAATGAGCAGAGTATTAAACAAAGATTACGATGTGATAATCATCGGTGGAGGTGTTACAGGCGCCGGCACTGCACGCGACTGTGCTATGCGTGGTCTGCGTGTGCTTCTTGTAGAGAAGTATGACTTCAGCAATGGTGCTACAGGGCGCAATCATGGTCTGCTCCATAGTGGAGCACGCTATGCAGTGACCGACCCAGAGTCAGCCTCTGAGTGTATCAAGGAGAACATGATACTCCGTCGGATTGCTCATCACTGCGTAGAAGCAACTGATGGTCTGTTTATTACGCTGCCAGAAGACGACATACAATACCAGAAAACATTCGTAGAGTCCTGCCAGGAAGCAGGCATAAGTGCTTGTATTATTTCACCTGAAGAGGCACGTCGCATAGAGCCATCAGTCAATCCCGATTTGATTGGCGCTGTGCGAGTGCCAGATGCTTCCGTTGATCCATTCCACCTAACGACAGCTAACATTCTTGATGCACGTCGCCATGGAGCTGAGATTCTAACCTATCAGCAGGTGGTAGGACTCATTTTAAGTAATGGTCGTGTGGAAGGCGTTCGCCTCCGCAATAATCATACAGGTGAAGAGAAAGAAGTTCACTGTCGTATCGTTATCAATGCAGCTGGCATCTGGGGGCATGATATTGTCAAGATGGCAGGTGTAAGGGTGAATATGTTCCCTGCAAAAGGTACGCTTCTTATCTTTGGTCATCGTGTTAACAACATGGTTATCAATCGTTGTCGTAAGCCTGCTAATGCCGACATTCTCGTCCCAGACGACGCTGTATGTGTCATCGGAACAACGAGTGACCGTGTGTCATACGACACAATAGACAATTTGAAGATTACACAAGAAGAGGTTGATGTGTTGATAAAGGAGGGTGAAAAACTTGCTCCGAGCCTTGCAACGACTCGTATCCTTCGTGCTTACGCTGGTGTTCGACCACTTGTTGCAGCTGACAACGACCCAACGGGACGTAGCATCAGCCGTGGTATCATCTGCTTGGATCATGAAACAAGAGATGGATTAGCAGGGCTGATTACGATTACAGGTGGTAAGATGATGACCTACCGACTCATGGCTGAAGTAGCAACTGACCTCGCTTGCAAGAAATTAGGTATAGAAGCTGTTTGCCAAACTGCCAATCACTCGTTGCCTGGAAGCGAAGGGCAAGACACTGATAACAAGCATCATACCTATTCAACTACCCACTATGCGGCTAAAGATAGACAAGGTTATCGTGTGCAGGAAATACCCGATCAGAGTGCAGAAGACCGCTCCTTGGTTTGTGAATGTGAGGAAGTGAGTGTCGGTGAAGTAAAATATGCAATGGAGCAGTTGCACGTTCATGACCTTCTCAACCTGCGTCGCCGTACCCGAGTGGGTATGGGAACCTGCCAAGGAGAACTCTGTGCTTGTCGAGCAGCTGGTGTTATGTGTGACGTTAGGGATGAGGCTGAAAAGACATTAACCGACCTTCACGACTTTATCAATGAACGTTGGAAAGGAATGAAGCCAGTTGCTTGGGGCAGTACGCTCGACGAAGCACAGCTTACAGCAGCTATCTATCAAGGCTTGTTAGGGCTGGGCAACTGATAAAAGACATTTGACAGAGGGAGAAGTTCTTACCAGTCTAAATCATATAGACGTATAAATGGCTCTATAAAGACCGAAGATTTCAAACAATCTATCACAATCAAAGACAATCGATAATGAGATACGAAACTATTATAATAGGTGGTGGGCTCAGCGGACTCACTGCTGGTATCACACTGGCAAGCGCAGGCAAACGTGTTTGCATCGTGTCAGCAGGACAGAATAGTCTGCACTTTAATTCAGGTTCGTTCGACTTACTGGGCTATGATAACAATGGAGAGCTGGTTGAACGTCCGTTGGAAGCAATTGCAATGCTAAACGACCAGCATCCTTACAAGAAGATTGGAGCAGAGAGAATCGCTCTCCTTGCTAATAAGGCAAAGGCTTTATTGAATGAAGCTGGCGTAAAAACGACTGGCGATAGCACACAGAATCATTATCGTTTCACCCCATTAGGTACAACAATACCTACATGGTTGACAACGGAAGGATATGCTGTGAGCCAGCAGAAAGACTCCCTCCCTTGGAAAAGTGTAGAACTCTTAAACATCCAAGGTTTCTTAGATTTACCCACAGCCTTCATCGCTGCGAACCTTAAGAAAAGTGGAGTGACTTGTCAGGTGAAGTCTTTTACAACTGAAGAGTTGAGCCATGTGAGGAAAAGTCCTACTGAGATGCGTGCTACTAACATCGCAAAAGTACTGTCAGACAAGGTTGCTTTGCGCAAAGTTGCCGATCGTATCAATGCTATCAGTGGAGATGCAGAAGTGCTCTTATTACCTGCTGTCTTAGGTTTCAGCGACAACGAGAGTCTCAACGAATTAAAAGCAATGGTCAAGAAACCTATTGAGTTTCTCGCAACTCTCCCTCCATCAGTATCGGGTGTACGCACAACTCACCTCTTGAAACAACTCTTCACTCGTTTAGGTGGAACGATATTGGTGGGCGATACAGCAAATAGTGGTATCTTTGAGGGCGACCGTCTCATCTCTATTACAACCGAAAACCTCCCTAATGAGCCCCTTTATGCAGACGAGTTCATCCTCGCTTCGGGTTCATTCATGAGTCACGGACTACAGAGTAATTATCAACATGTATTCGAACCCGTGTTCAATCTTAATGTTGATGCTACTGAAGCACGAAGCGAATGGACAAAGGATGATGCGTTCAGTGCACAACCTTACATGGAATTCGGTGTACAAACAGACAAAGAATTCCACGCTATAAAAGACGAAAAGACCATCAGTAACCTCTTTGTTATCGGTTCCCTATTGAGCGGACATAATAACATTAAACTCGCTGATGGTATAGGTGTTTCACTCTTGACTGCCCTTCAGGTAGCCGAAACAATAAAAGAAAGGAAATAAGGTCATGCCAGAAGGAATACAACTAAAGAATATCAGCGGTAATAACTTGGAACAATGTTTGAAGTGTTCTATCTGTACTGCCTACTGCCCAGTGTCTGCTGTGGAGCCAGAATATCCTGGACCAAAGCATTCAGGACCAGACTTGGAACGCTACCGCCTCAAGGATAAGAAGTTCTTTGACGATGCGTTGAAGATGTGTCTGAACTGTAAACGTTGTGAAGTTGCCTGTCCTTCAGGTGTTCGCATTGCTGACATCATTCAGGCTTCACGCATCAAATACAGTACACACGGCCCTATCCTCCGTGATAGAATGTTGGCAAATACAGACTTTGTGGGTACAATGGCGAACTTTGTTGCACCTATAGTGAATACCACTTTGGGCTTGAAACCAGTCAAAGCAGTACTCCACAGCGTGATGGGTGTTGACAAACATCGTAGTTTCCCAGCCTATAGCAGCCAGAAGTTTGAGACATGGTTCAAACGTAATGCAGCCAAAGAGCAAGACAAGTATAAGAAACATGTAAGCTACTTCCACGGCTGTTACGTCAATTATAACTTCCCACAGTTGGGCAAAGACCTCGTAAAGATTATGAATGCGGTCGGTTATGGTGTCCATTTGTTGGAGAAGGAGAAATGTTGCGGTGTCGCATTGATTGCTAACGGACTCAGTAATCAGGCACGCAGGCAGGGAGAAGTGAACATCAACTCCGTCCGTCAGGCAGCAAAGGAAAGCCGAATAGTCCTCACAACAAGCTCTACGTGCACCTTTACCATGCGTGACGAATATGAGCACCTGCTTGATATAAAGGTCGATGATGTCAAAGAGAACATCACACTTGCTACCCGCTTCCTCTATCGTATGATAGAAAATGGCGATATAAAACTTGCCTTCCGCAAGGATTTCAAGATGCATGCAGCCTACCATTCAGCCTGCCACATGGAAAAGATGGGCTGGGTTATCTATAGTACAGAGCTACTGAAGATGATTCCAGGACTACAGCTTACAATGCTCGACTCCCAATGTTGCGGTATTGCCGGTACTTACGGATTCAAAAAAGAGAACTATGAACGCTCGCAGCAGATTGGTTCTGGCGTCTTCAAACAGATAAAAGAAGTAAACCCAGACTACGTTACTACCGACTGTGAAACCTGTAAATGGCAGATTGAAATGTCAACAGGATATGACGTAAAGAACCCTATCTCTATCCTTGCCGAAGCCTTGGATGTTGAGGAAACAAGGAAGTTAAATGGCATAGAATAGGCAGATTCTACTAATAACAACGATAAAATAAAAACAAAATAACAACCTAACAAAATACAACCAGCATGGAGAAGAAATTCATCTTAGCCCTCGATCAAGGAACAACAAGTTCAAGAGCCATCGTCTTTGACCACAACGGACACATAAAGTCTGTAGCACAGAAAGAGTTTACACAGTACTTTCCACAACCGGGATGGGTAGAGCATAACCCCAATGAAATATGGTCTTCGCAGGCTTCTGTCATCGCTGAGGCTATCTCTGCCATAGATATTAACGGCCTTGACATCGCAGATATTGGTATTACCAACCAGCGCGAAACTACGATTGTGTGGGATGTTGACACCGAAGAACCTATCTATAACGCCATTGTATGGCAAGATCGCCGCACTTCAGAGTTCTGTGATGAGCTGAAAGCACAAGGCTTGACGGACAAGATTCATGAGAAGACTGGTCTCATTATTGATGCTTATTTCAGCGGAACAAAGGTTAAGTGGATTCTTGATAACGTACCAGGAGCACGCAAACGTGCGGAGATGGGCAAACTTCGCTTCGGTAATGTAGACTCATGGTTAGTATGGCGATTGACACGTGGAGAGGTACACGTAACAGACGTTTCAAATGCTTCACGTACCATGCTCTTCAATATTCACGACCTAAAATGGGATGAAGAACTAATGAAACTACTTGACATTCCAATATCAATGATGCCAGCAGTGAATTCAAGTTCAGAGGTTTATGGTCATACCAAGACTACTATCTTCGCCCATGAAGTACCTATCTCGGGTATTGCTGGTGACCAACAGGCAGCCCTTTTTGGTCAAATGTGTATCGAGCCAGGCTCTATCAAGAACACATACGGCACTGGTTGCTTCGTAATGTTGAACACCGGTAACAAGCCTGTTATGTCTAAGAACAACCTACTTACCACTATCGCGTGGAAGATTGGGGACCAAGTTGTTTACGCTTTGGAGGGTTCTATCTACGTAGGTGGCTCTGTTGTACAGTGGTTGCGTGATGGATTAGGCTTCATCACCTCATCATCAGAGATAGAAGACTTAGCCTCAACCGTACCAGACAGTGGTGGCGTTTATTTCGTTCCAGCCTTAACTGGTCTTGCAGCTCCCTACTGGGACCAGTATGCTCGTGGTACAATTATTGGCATAACACGTGGTACTACACGTGCACATATCGCCCGTGCATCCCTTGATGGTATTGCCTTCCAGACTTATGACATAGCACAAGCAATGGCAAAGGATATGAATGCCTCGCTTACAGAGCTAAAAGTCGATGGTGGTGCATCACGTAATAACCTTTTAATGCAGTCTCAGGCAGACATTCTTGGTATAAAAGTTGTTCGTCCACGTATCACCGAAACCACCGCTTTAGGTGCTGCTTACCTTGCTGGTTTGGCTGTTGGTTTCTGGAAGAATACCGACGAGATTAAGAACCAATGGCAGATAGAACATTGCTTTGAACCTATTGCTGACAGCGAAACTGTTGAAGCGGCAAAAGCAGGTTGGGCCAATGCAATAGGTAGAACACTGACCAACAGATAAGACCTAACATACAATAACAACCATAATACAATCCTTATGGAATATTCAATGACTACACAGTTCTTCATGGAACTATTAGGAACACTGATTCTGGTACTTTTCGGAGATGGTGTATGTGCTTGTGTAACGCTGAACAAGAGTAAAGGTCAGAACTCAGGATGGATTGTTATCACCATTGCTTGGGGTCTTGCAGTATGTATGGGTGTACTGGTTGCAGGTCCTTATACTGGTGCTCACCTCAACCCAGCAGTATCAGCAGGCTTAGCTGCAGCAGGTATGTTCCCATGGAGTTCAGTACCAATCTATGCCGCAGGACAAATGACTGGTGGTCTCTTGGGTGCTATCCTTGTATGGATATTCTACAAAGACCACTACGATGCGACCGACAATGAAGCAGCGAAGTTGGGTACTTTCTGCACCGCTCCTGCCATCCGCAACTATGGATTGAACTTCCTTTGTGAGGTGATTGCGACCTTAGTACTTGTCTTCATCATCATCTGTTTCAGTTCAAAAGGGAACTGCAGCGACCCCGAAAACTTTAAGTTTGGTCTTGCAGCCTTGGGTCCAATCCCTGTCACACTACTGATTATTGCACTCGGAATGTCACTCGGTGGTACTACGGGTTACGCTATGAATCCAGCCCGTGACCTATCGCCACGTATAGCCCATGCCCTTTGTATGAAAGGTGACAACGACTGGGCATACGCATGGGTACCAGTTCTTGGCCCGATGGTTGGCGGTATTATTGCAGGACTCTGTGGTGCTGCCCTCCTCCAATTATAATCCACTTGTCTATAAAAATTTATCAATAGCTAAAAACAATACTATTATGAAGAATTTTAAAAGAACCCTACAACTCGTGGCTGTGTTCCTTTTCATTGGTGCAATGCAGCTTTCAGCACAGACCTACAAGTATCAGAAAACACTTCAGTAGGTCTGAATCACAGAGTACACACGCGATGTTATCGAGGGCAACTATAACTGGGCATGTGACGAATACAACGTAAAACAGAACGCTGCTACTGATGTTTCTACACCAGCCGTTGTTACCTATTAAGATATAAGTCACTCGATATAGCTGTAATTTAATTTTAGTTTACAGGTTCTATCATTTAATTCACAAGATTGTTTTAAGGATGACAATGAACCCCAGCCACTGTGAAAGTAGCTGGGGTTTACTCTTTTTATTCCTATTACTTCCCAAAGGGAAAGTGTTAAGGTTTAGCTTTGAAAGTCATCTGGTAAGGACTCTTTAATCCTCTCTGCAAGCATACGCAACAACGTATGACGAATGAAGTTAGGCGATGTCATCAGTATTATCTCACGAGAAGGCACTGGATGAGCGAAAGGACGTACCAAACGATGCTGCTCCTTCGTGAGCTGCGAGAGGGCAAGTTGAGGAATAAAGGTAACTCCTTTGCCATGTTCTACTACACGCATAAAGGTTTCT
The DNA here is from genome assembly GCA_927910885.1 of uncultured Prevotella sp. GTDB lineage: Bacteria > Bacteroidota > Bacteroidia > Bacteroidales > Bacteroidaceae > Prevotella. Next base: position 7,502 of record CAKMOD010000130.1, read on the forward strand.
ATACTTCCTAAGTTATAACTCTTCTTGCTTAAAGCAGCCGACTTTAGCTGGCAGAACTTCACCAACTGATCACGGAAACAATGTCCTTCGTCCAGCAGCCACAAGTACTCTCCCGACAAGTCAGCAGGACGAATAAACTCCTTCTCAAACAATGGGTCGCCTTCTGCTACATAACCGAAGAACTGTTCACGATAAAGCGGTGTACACGACATCTCCTCCAGTCCATCGACACGTGCTAAGATTCCCGCATCAATATCACCCCGACGGAGTGCCCTGCGCATCTCTTCGGTCTTCATCTCCGTTATCCTCACATCCATCTCAGGATGTTCATTCATCAACTGTGGGAAGAAGCGCGGAATAAGATAAGGTGCAATTGTCGGTAGCACACCCACCTCAAAGGTACCCGTAAGTACCTGCCGTTCCTCGTCAATAACTTGCTTGAGTTTCTTTGCACGATTAAGCACCTTCCAAGCCTCCTCAATTACCTTCATACCCGCTTGTGTAGGCTGTATCGGTTGACGCTTACGGTCAAAGATTTTCACACCTAATTCGTCTTCTAACTTTTGAATCATCGAACTAAGTGTAGGCTGTGTGACGTTGCAATCATCGGCTGCCTTTGCAAAATGTTTGAGCCGATAAACTGCCATTACATATTCTAATTGTTGTAGTGTCATTCTTCTAATACCATGTATAGACTATGACAAAAATAGATAAAAAAAGCCAAATAGCCGTCTTATCATCGTGTTTTTATACTTTATATCGGTCTTTTTCATCTTTTATAGTGAGTGCATACACGCCCAATCACTATAAATAAGTATTAATCTTCACCATCCTATAAGTTTCACATCAGTATTCCTCACCACCTAACAACCATCACCCAACAATCAACAAGCCACCACACACTAAGTGTGCTAACGCTCCGCACATGTGGTGCGGAGGCTGAACACAAAGCGTGCGGAGGCTGAGCACAAAGCATATTAAAGGTTGACAACCTTATTATATATGATTCTATTGACTACAACTTGTTATGAAGTAAGAGTTGTTCTTAGCTTATTCAGCTTGCTTTTCAAAGACAACACGAGCGTTTCCGATTCTGCATTGGAGTGCATAAGTACTTGTTTGATATATTTTTTATCTGAAGGTAATCTTTTAATTTAGTAAATAAACAAATATAACTTACTGATAATCAACACTGCTAATAAGTCTGATAGATTTTATTAATCAGCACATAGATTTTTTCTATTGGCTGTAATGATTACAAATACTATCTTTGCATTGCAAAACAAAAAGATTTAATCACATAAATAGTTTTAAGTAAGATATGGAACCAATTATTAATGCACACGCACCAGAGTTTACCGTTCAGGCTTTCCAGGACGGACAGTTTAAGACCGTTTCAAGCAAGGATATCGAGGGCAAATGGGCACTCTTCTTCTTCTATCCAGCTGACTTCACTTTCGTATGTCCTACAGAGTTGGAGGATTTGGCTGACAAGTACGAGCAGCTCAAGGGTCTTGGTGTAGAGGTATTCTCAGTAAGTACTGATACTCACTTCGTACACAAGGCATGGCACGATGCTTCAGATACAATCAAGAAGATTAAGTACACTATGCTTGCTGACCCAACTGGCGTATTGAGCCGTGGCTTCGGTGTTTACAAAGAGGACGAGGGTCTGGCTTACCGTGGTACATTCCTCGTAAACCCAGAGGGTCTCGTTAAGATTGCTGAAATCCAGGATAACAGCATCGGTCGTAACGCTGATGAGTTGGTACGTAAGGTTGAGGCTGCGTTGTTCGTTGCTTCTCACGAGGGCGAGGTTTGCCCAGCTAAGTGGAAGCAAGGCGGCGAAACATTGAAGCCAAGCATCGACCTCGTAGGTAAGCTCTAAGACTTAGTTTCTGTAATAACAGACATAAAAGTGTCATAGAAGTTATGGTGGAGAGATAAGTCTCAGGACTTCATCTCTCCACTTTTTTATTAATAAGGAGAGAAATATACAAACCCATGTTAGATTCAAACATACTCGAACAGGTGAAAGGCGTCTTTGCTTCGCTCTCATCTGATATAACACTTAGCGTTACTCGCAACAGTAATGACGAAAACTCAGCAGAGTTCTCTTCCTTCGTAGAGGATATTGCCTCTACTTCTGACAAGATTAAGACGGTTTATCAGGAAGGAGAACAGTTCTCATTTAGTATCCTTCGCAATGGTGAAGAAACTGGTATCAGCTTCCGTGGTATACCAAACGGACACGAGTTTACCTCGTTGCTCCTTGCTGTCCTCAATACTGACGGACAGGGTAAGAACCTTCCTGACGAGGCGATTGCAGCACGTATCAAGTCATTAAAGGGTGAAATACGCCTTCAGACTTACGTATCTCTCACCTGTACAAACTGTCCTGACGTTGTTCAGGCACTCAACGTAATGGCGCTTATCAATCCAAATATCAGCAATGAGATGGTTGATGGTGGTCTTTGTCAGGATGAAATACAACGTTTGAACATACAAGGCGTACCTTCTGTGTACGTTAATGGGGAACCATTGCACACTGGTCGTGGTGATCTTGGAATCCTTCTGCAGGAGTTGGAGGACAAAGTTGGTACCGATCATGATGAGAATGCTGTGCAAACAGTACGCGAATATGATGTTATCGTACTCGGTGGTGGTCCTGCTGGAGCATCTTCTGCTATCTATTCTGCCCGCAAAGGCTTGCGTGTAGCTATCGTTGCGGAGCGCATTGGAGGACAGGTAAACGACACAACAGGCATCGAGAATCTTATCTCTGTCACAAAGACAACTGGTACACAGCTTGCTGCTGACCTCCGTACCCATATCAATGACTATTCTATCGACGTATTCGACAACCGCAAAGTGGTATCAACCAACCTGAAAGAGGCTGTGAAGACTGTTTCTGTTCGTGGTGGTGAAACCTTCACCGCACCTGCTGTCGTGATTGCAACAGGTGCAAGCTGGCGCCGTCTTGGTCTGCCAGATGAGGAGAAATACATCGGTCATGGTGAGCATTTCTGCCCTCATTGCGATGGTCCTTTCTACAAAGGTAAGGACGTAGCAGTCATCGGTGGTGGTAACTCTGGTATCGAAGCAGCTATTGACTTGGCTGGTATCTGCCGCCACGTGACCGTACTTGAGTTCGCTGATGCTATGCGTGCTGATGAGGTTTTACAGCAGAAAGTAGCCAGTCTGCCTAATGTTGAGGTCTTCCTTTCTACCCAGACAACAGCTCTCTTGGGTGATGGTCAGAAGCTATCGGGTATCAGAGTGAAGGATCGCACCAATGATGAGGAGCGCGATATAGCCTTAGATGGTGTCTTTGTTCAGATTGGCTTGTCGCCAAACAGCGATGCTTTCAAGGATCAAGTAGAGGTTACTCCTCGCAATGAGATAGTCGTTGACGCAACCAACCGCACCAGTCTGAGTGGCGTATATGCTGCCGGTGACGTTACAACGGTACCTTACAAACAGATTACAATCGCTATGGGAGAAGGTGCTAAGGCTGCCCTTTCAGCCTTTGACGACCGTATCCGTGGCGTGATTTAAGAATAATATCTTCTCTGACTTGAGTATATGTTGAGCCCGATGAGGCAAGTGTGATATTTCTTCACCTTGTCCATCGGGCCTTTTTCGGTTAATTCTAAATTCACAATTCAGTATTCATAATTATGATTACTTGGTAATTCATAATGCATAATTCAAAATTCATAAT
>CAKMOD010000131.1 GCA_927910885.1 uncultured Prevotella sp.
CCGTTTGTCTATATTTTCAAAGTGCAAATATAGTCATAATTATTGAGAATTAAGAACCTTAAAATAAGAAATTGCCTATTTTTTCTTATCTTTGCAACAGATATATGGTTAGGGTGAAGATAAAAGGTGTTATCTATACATAAAGCCCCTTACAAATTAATATTAACTTGAATGAGAATGAAACACTTACTTTATGCAGGCGTACTGCTGCTTTCTCTTTCTGCTTGTCATAAAAGTCTGGAGGACAGAGCAGCACAAGAATGTAAAGAATATACCGAGAAGAAGTGTCCTACACCCGTAGTAAATGACACAAGAATGGACAGTATGGTCTTTGAGCCATCAACTCGTACGATTCATTACTATTACTCACTTGTAGGAAATGCTGATAACGAACAGGCGATTAATTCTAAGAAGTCTGAGTTAAGAAAAGCTTTATCTGACGCTTTGAAAGCAGATACTGGTACAAAAGGTTATAAGGATGCTGGCTTCAATTTCAGATATACTTATCGTTCAGGCAAAACCCCTTCAAAGGTATTGCTGGATGAGAAATACACAGAAAAGGATTATTAAAAGCTAACAAACAATGTTTTTAGAGAGAGTTAGTAAAGTAAAGCACGACTCTAATTTATTTGTAATAGAGGATTGGGGCTTAGCTTCACGAACTCTCTTTAATCATCTTTTGATTCCCGTAATACTATTCTATTAAACTTTTAAAAACCTACTTTTTCCTCAAAATGATTCCATCAAGTAAACCATCTACCAAAACTTACATTGCCATAGACCTTAAATCGTTCTATGCCAGTGTGGAATGTGTAGAGCGTGAACTTGACCCAATGACAACCAACTTGGTTGTAGCGGATAAAGGAAGGACTGAAAAGACAATTTGTCTTGCCGTTTCACCATCTCTGAAGGCACACGGAATTCCTGGCCGTGCACGTCTTTTTGAAGTGATACAACGCTTGAGAGAGGTCAATGAGGAGCGTAGTACCTTGGCAGGAAAAGCACTAACAGGAAAGTCATATAATGCGAAAGAGCTCGAACAGCATCCCGACTGGGCTGTTGACTATTTAACAGCAATGCCCCGTATGGCGCATTATATCAAGCATAGTGCAAGGATATACAATGTCTACCTACGGTATATTGCCCCAGAAGATATACATGTGTATTCGATAGACGAAGTGTTTATTGATGCTACAGCTTACCTTTCCAGCTATCGAATGACAGGTCACGAATTGGCAAGGAAGATGATAAGCGACGTATTGCGTGAGACTGGTATAACAGCAACTGCGGGCATTGGTACGAATATGTATCTGTGTAAAGTGGCTATGGATATCGTTGCAAAGCATATTCCTGCTGACAAAGATGGAGTGCGTATAGCCGAATTAGATGAACAAAGCTATCGTGAAAAGCTTTGGGACCATCGCCCACTTACAGACTTCTGGCGTGTAGGAAGAGGTATTGCGCAGCGTCTATATTCTTATGGGATAGACACGATGGGGAAGATTGCACGCTGCTCTATTCATCAAGAAGAGCTTCTTTATAAACTTTTCGGAGTCAATGCAGAATTGCTTATTGACCATGCTTGGGGATGGGAGCCTTGTACAATGGAAATGGTTAAGGCATACCGACCAGAGCATAGCTCAATGAGTAGCGGTCAAGTTCTTCAAGAACCATACAGCTTTCATAAAGCAAGAGTTGTCGTGCAGGAGATGATAGATGCAATAGCCTTAGACTTAGTTGAGAAACGTTGCGTTACGGATCAACTCGTTTTATACGTTGGCTATGACCGTGAAAGCCTGAATTCGCCTGCAGGAAAGGGATATACTGGTCGTATTACTGTTGACTGGTATGGACGAAAAGTGCCAAAGAGTTCACACGGAACAGCCAATCTTCATCGATTTACGTCATCAACTCGCCTAATAGCAAAGGCTGTTCTTACACTTTATGATGATATTGTCGATAAAAGGTTATTAGTCAGAAGACTGGGTATCTCAACTAATCACGTCATTAGTGAAGAGCAAATGAAACAAAAGACACATAACCCTGTTGAGCTTGATATGTTTACAGATTATGAAGCAGTAAGGCGAGAAAAGCAGGTTGAAGATGCAGAGTTGAAACGTGAAAGAAAGATACAAGAAACGATTATCAATATAAAAAAACGATTTGGTAAGAACTCTATGCTTCGTGGTTTGAACTTTGATGAAGGTTCGACAGCAAGAGAACGAAACAAACAGATAGGAGGACATAAGGCATGACAGATAATTACGATGATATTATTCACCTTCCTCGTCATGTCTCAAAGCGACATCCGCAGATGAGTCTTTACAATCGGGCGGCACAGTTTGCCCCCTTTTCAGCTCTTACTGGTTATGGGGATACAATTGCTGAGACTGCACGACAAACAAACCCAAAGATTGAGATGATGGAAGACGACCGTCAATTAATGGACAGAAAACTTTCAATTCTTACCACTTGTTTAGAAGAAGAACCAACAATTACAATTACCTACTTCCAACCCGACGGACGTAAGGATGGGGGGCAATACCTTACAATTACAAGCGTTGTCAAGGCTATTCGAACCAATGAACGCATCATTATGATGAAAGATAGAACGAAAATAAGTATTGATGCCATTGTTGGCTTAGAAGGAGAGATGTTTTCTCCCAATAAACTTTAGATGTTTATCATAGGAAATAATACCTAAAAAGATTCCACTGTGCTAACTTTATATAAAGTATTTACCACTCGCACCACTCGTGTTTACCATTCGCACCACAGGTGTTTACCAACAACACGACGTGTGCTTAGTAACAACTTAATACCTATGAGCGATATTTTCATTCTAAAATCATCACGAGAAGATTTAGAAAATAGTTTACATAAATTTCTAATATAACACCTTACGACGATAAGAAAACAACGTTTTAAATCGCCTTTGTAACTAAAAGCATATCAAACGATTACAAACTTGTATAAGAAAAGGTGCTTAATAGGAGTCTTAAAGGGCGTTAGTAAGGCTTCAATTAACGCCCTTTTAAACCTCAATTAAGCCTTAATTCAGATTGAAGTAAGCCTTAATTATTTTTCAACCTTGTAATTTTCTTTACAAACCCGTAGATTACTTTTCCAGTAATTTATATCATCTTCCTTCATAGACATCCTCCAATCTTCGATGTCTCTATGGTATAATAAAACTATTGCATCACGATTGTAAAGGGAATATAACAAGGCATTGGCTGCATAATCAGTTGCCGAATTCTGCAAAAGTTGCAACCATTGTTCTTTCTTAATAGTTCTTATAAGGCTATCCTCGTCGGCGGATAGCTTTACACGTACACGATAACCAATATCGTGAATAGGGAAACAGGAATCGCAAGCCACCTTCAAGATATCAAAATGAACATCTCGGTTATTAATAAAGCTAATATCAGTTCTATGCTTCTTCACTTCAATAGGCTTTCTAAGCGTACAAGAAAACACCATCAAAGATAAGATAGTTAATAGACCTAATTTACTCGTAACCGCACATAGCCCGCAAGTAAAGACGCGATAAAATTTGTCCTTTAGATGAATCTTTGTCATAAGTAACTTGATAACTCTTTCCGTTGTAAGTAAATATAGTCCAATATCCAATAGGCTTTATTCTTTTAGTTTTAACGTCAACTAAAGCAAAGCCCTTTGAAGCAATATGTTTCTTGTCATAAAACTTCTTTATAAAAATTATGCTGTCTGCTGTTGTGTAGTTAAAGAGAGGGATGTTTTCCTTCTTAGCAAAGAAGGTAATCCGACCACTTAACGCTGTTGTGTAGGTAAAGAGAGGGATGTTTTCCTTCTCACTTTTTGTAACGTTGCTACATACTGAGGTTGTGAGTTTATTTGAAGACTCTGCTAATAGATATTTTTTATAAAGTGGTTCTGTAAGCTGTTTGATAAATTCAGCCCTGTTGACACTAACCCATTTTTCGGCAAGTGAATAGTAAGTAGGGGAGTCCTTGCCACCTCCAATTTCCAAATCAAAGTCACACTCACTTTGTCTTGTATAATAATAACAAGTACCTTTATACTCCACAGACTCACCTAATTCAGCCTTTGGAAAGCCTATAGGCTTCAATGTTTCCGGATATTCTCCGTGCTGTTTTTTATATGTCTCTAATCTTTCTATTAGATCCTTAGCCCGCAACTTTCCTATATATATGTTATATACAGGCATATATTTAATAATACAGAATACAGCTAAAATAATCCCTATGATAACAGAAATATAGATAACTACTCGGTTCCTTTTCATAGCTTTCATTCTGAAGGGGATAAATGTTATTACTCGTAGTGCATTGACTTAGCTGGATGAATGCGACTTATAAGATAGCTTGGCGCAATCAATACAGCTACACATACCAACATTGTAGCAATGTTTAGACCTATGATAAGGGGGAGGTTTACTTCTACTGGCACCGTACTTACATAATAAGTCTGTGGGTCGAGCTTTATAAGTCCAGTCCACTTCTGTAAGAAGATAATACCAAATCCTATGAGGTTACCAATAAGCAGACCTCTACCAATAATAAAGGTAGCAAACCAAAGGAAGATATGACGTATCTGACGATTACGTGAACCAAGTGCCTTTAAGATACCAATCATTTGGGTACGTTCGAGAATGATAATCAATAGACCTGATATCATCGTAACACCAGCAACCGCTACCATAAGTGCAAGAATAATCCATACATTTAAATCCATTAAATCAAGCCAAGAGAATATCTGCTGATTTTGATCTATAATGTTTTCGGAAGAGTAGGTCTCACCATAATGGTCAACCGTATTCTTTACCTTATTAAGTACACGAGAAGTAATATTACTAAGCTGTGAGAAGTCATTGACAAGTAATTCTGCTCCGCTACATTGGTCAGGTTCCCATCCGTTTAGCTTGTTAGCTGTATATAAATCAGTGAAACAAATCTGTGAATCAAATTGCTTCATGTTTGTTTCATAGATACCAGCGATAGTAAACTTACGTGTACGAACACCTTGGTCGTTGATAAAGTAAGCAAAAAGACGTTGTCCTACCTTCAGGTTTAGTTTGTCAGCAATCGTTTTAGAGATAACTAACTTCTGCTGATTCTCTGTAGCAGAGAAATGGGGGAGACTTCCTTCTACCATATTGTTATGTATAAAGGTAGAATCAAAGTCGGGTCCAACACCTTTCAACATAACACCTAAGAAATCATTGTCGGTCTTTAATATGCCCTGTGTATACGTATAACGCTGCACATGCTTAACACCATGTATCGCCTTTAATTCCTTTACAAGCGAGTCATTGACAACGATTGGATATTGCTCGGAACTCTGCAACGTAAGGAAGTTGGCAACAGTTATATGACTTCCAAAGCCAACCATCTTATCACGGATGGAATGCTTAAAACCCAATACAACACATACAGAGACGATCATTACAGCCAAACCGATTGCTACTCCAATAGTAGCAATAGTAATAGCAGGCTTCGATACCTTCCGTATCTTGTCTCCTCCGTTATATATTTTACGAGCAATAAAAAGCGGATAGTTCATTGTTTTAAATTATAATTCATAGTTCAGAATTCATAATTATGATGACTTCTTTAATTCAGAATTCAAAATCCATAATTCATAATTGTGATTACCTTCATTCTGTATGAGCGAATATTTTATTCCAATATATTAATTATACAAGTCTGTTCTTATTCCTTGCTGACAATTATTTACCAATCTTCAGTCTATAATAGTCTCCTAAATAAAATTGAGAAGTGGATTAACGAGAACAAATATCAGTAATCATAATTATGAATTATGAACTATAAATTGTGAATTATAAACAGACTTTACTCTTCATCTACACGTCCTGGATATACCTCCAAAGCTTTTTGAAGAACAATCAAAGCACGCTGTAAGTCTTCACGTTTCAGTACGTAAGCGATGCGAACTTGGTTATGTCCAGCACCAGGTGTTGTATAAAAGCCACTGGCTGGAGCCATCATTATCGTTTCACCTTCATAGCTGAACTCTTCTAAACACCAACGACAGAACTTATCTGAGTCGTCAACAGGGAGTTTTGCTACAGTATAGAAGGCTCCCATAGGGATAGGAGAGTAGACTCCCGGAATACGATTCAGTCCGTCAATAAGGCATTTACGACGCTCCACATACTCGTCATAGACATCACGATAGTAGGATTCAGGTGCATCAAGACTTGCTTCAGCAACAATCTGACCAATCAGTGGGGGAGAGAGGCGTGCCTGACAGAACTTCATCACAGCATTACGAATCTCCTCATTCTTTGTTATCAGCGCACCAATACGAATACCGCACTCACTATAACGCTTTGACACAGAATCAATAAGAACCGTATTATTCTCAATTCCCTGTAAGTGCATTGCAGATATATAAGGCGACCCTGTATAGATATACTCACGATAAACCTCATCCGAGAAGAGATAAAGATCGTACTTCTTAACGAGGTCACGAATCTGATTCATCTCCCTTCTTGTATACAGATAACCAGTAGGGTTGTTTGGATTACATATCATGATAGCACGCGTCTTCTCATTGATAAGTTCCTCAAACTTCTCAACCTTAGGCAGTGCAAACCCTTCTTCTATAGAGGTTGCAATTGTCTTTATCTTTGCACCAGCTGATATAGCAAATGCCATGTAGTTGGCGTATGCAGGCTCTGGGACGATAATCTCATCTCCAGGGTTAAGACATGCCATAAATGAATAGAGCACAGCTTCAGAACCACCAGTCGTAATGATGATATCGTCTGGTGTAACATTAATATTGAACTTCTCGTAAAAGTCACAGAGTTTTTCCCTATAAGAAAGATAGCCTTGAGATGGTGAGTACTCTAAAAGTTTACGATCAATCTTTTTCAAAGCGTCCAATCCGCATTGCGGTGTTGGAAGATCAGGTTGACCGATATTCAAATGGTAAACTTTTATACCACGTTTCTTTGCTGCAACGGCAAGTGGAGCCAGTTTTCTAATAGGTGACTCCGGCATTTCAAGTCCACGAACTGATATTTCCGGCATATTGACTTTATTTATTCTCCCGATAATGTATGAGAGTAGAAGATGTCTGCTCTTATATTCTTTACTATGATGCAAAGATAGACATTTTTTTTATTTTAACCGCACTTTTAGCAGATTAACGCAGATTTTTTACTACTTTTGCACATCTATAAAAACCGCCTATTGCTCTTCGCTTTGTCTTTATTTGATAGCTGAAAAGCAGGGCTTAAAACTTAAAGAATAATTATGAGAAGTAGAACAAGCACTTGGTTTGAAACACGAGTTAGATATGACAAGACCATGGAAGATGGTCAGAACAAGAAAGTCATTGAACAGTATGTGGTTGATGCATTCAGTTTCTCTGAGGCTGAGGAGTTTATCACAGAGGAAATGTCACATTATGTTAGCGGTGAATTTGACGTAAAAGCCATTTCTCCAGCACCATTCGGTGAGATTTTCTTTAGCGATATTGATACTGACGATAAGTGGTTTAAGGCAAAGCTTTCTTTCATTACATTGGATGAAAAGACAGATAAAGAAAAGCGTACTTCAGTAACTTATCTTGTTCAGGCTCATTCTGTAAGCGGTGCTGTTAAGCATGTAGACGAGGTGATGAGTTCTACTATGATTGACTACGAGATTGCTGCTATCACTGAAACAAAGATAATGGACGTCTTTGAACATCATGCTGGCAAGAAGAACGAGAAGCCTGAGTTCGAGAAGTAACTTAATTATTAAACAAGAAAGAAACTTACAATTATGTATGATGTAGCAAATAATTTACACAAAGTGCTTAGGAATCTTCCTGATGGTGTGAAGTTGGTTGCCATCAGTAAGTTTCACCCTAACGAATATTTGGAAGTGGCTTATCGTGAAGGGCAGCGCATCTTTGGCGAGAGTCAGGTACAAGAACTAACACAGAAGGTTGAAACACTTCCCAAAGATATTGAGTGGCATTTTATTGGACATCTTCAAACCAATAAAGTGAAGTACATTGCGCCCTATATCTCTATGGTTGAAGCTGTTGACTCTTTGAAGCTTTTAAAGGAAATCAATAAGCAAGCTGCGAAGCACAACCGTGTTATTAATGTTCTTCTTGAACTTCATATTGCAGAAGAGGAAACGAAATATGGCTTCACTCCTGATGCTTGTTGTGAGCTATTGGAAGGCGGTGAATGGAAGGAACTTAAGAATGTACACATCTCAGGTTTAATGATGATGGCATCAAATGTAGATGACCGCAATCAAATTAAAAAGGAGATGACGTTGGCAGCAGACCTCTTTGACGAACTGAAAGCAAAGTATTTTGCTGATGCCCCTGAATTCAAAGAGCGTTCATGGGGTATGAGTCATGACTATGATATAGCCGTGGAATGTCGCTCAACGATGGTTCGTGTGGGTACAACTATCTTTGGTCCGCGTGTTTATTAACCATCCGCACCATTGGTGTTAACCGTCCGCTCCATTGGTGCTGAGCCTCCGCACTATCCTAAAAAAGCATTAGAGCCATATCTTATAGTCACCATAAAATAAATAAGACATTGCTAAATTACTTATACGAAGATGTCTTATCGTATAAAACTAAACAGAGTTTTCGATTATCTATAAGTTGATGCTGTAATAAAGCAACATCAACTTATAGACTTTAAGACTATTTTGTTGTCTTATAATATCTAAGTATTCCAAGGATTTCTGCGTTTTCAGCCTTGGAACCTATTGTTATGCGTAAACAGTTATCACATAACGATACGTTAGAACAATTCCTAACATGGATACCTTTTTCACACAGATAATCATACACACTTTGTGCATCTTTCATCTTTGCTAAGAAGAAATTGGCATTCGATGGATAGACTTTCTCACAACAAGCTAAACTCTCGAAGGCAAGAATCATACGCTTACGCTCTAACAAGAGTATCTTTATCCAATCTTCAATATCATAGCGATGCTTAAGAGCATCAAGCCCTTGCTCTTGTGTAAGTTGGCTGATGTGGTAAGGACTACTCACCTTGTTGAAGATGCTTATAATAGCTTCTTGTGCATAAACCACACCTAAACGGATTGCAGCACTTGCCCATGCCTTTGAGAAAGTATTGAGTACTATCATGTTAGGGAATTCCGATATACGTTCTCGAAAGGTTTGTAAACGTGTGAAATCAGCATAAGCTTCATCAATAACAACAATACCATCAAATCCTTTCAATACCTTCTCAACTTCTTCAACATTCAGCAAATTACCGCTTGGCGAATTAGGAGAGCAAAGCCAAACTAACTTTGTATGCTTATCACAAGCGTCAAGCAGTTCTGCTGCATTTAACTGAAAATCATCATCTAAAAGTGTAAAACGATATTCTATATCATTCAAGTATGCGTAACGTCTGTATAGTTCACAGGTCGGCTCTATCGCTACAACGTTATCAACCTTTGGTTGACAGAAGATACGATAGCACATATCTATCGCCTCTGTAGAACCATTGCTTAAGAAAATCTCATTAGTTCTAACACCTTTAAGTTTTGCAAGTTCTTCCTTTATCTCCAACTGATTGTCAGATGGATAACGGTTAAACGGCTTGTTATAAGGATTTTCATTAGCATCAAGCATAATATGTTGAGAATCTCTTAAATTCTCTTCAGCTTTTGTTTCAGCGTAAGATATGAGTTCTCTAATATTTGTTCTGACCAGTTTCTGTAAGTCTATCATATTATGTTTCTTTGTAGGTTGGTAGTTAATTACTTCAAGAAGAACAGCCTTTTATCGTCTTCTGAACTCAGCACAGACGATAGATGTTGCGATTGCAACATTCAAAGACTCTGCTGTTTCACGCTCTGGAGGATAGTTTGGAATCAAAAGTTTTCGGTTAATCTTTGTTCTAAGCTGGGAAGATATGCCTTTTCCCTCATTTCCCATTACTATCATTCCGTGACGAGAGAGTTCTTGATTATAAATATTATTACCATCAAAAGGGTGGCATAAATAGGGTAGTCAGTTGGGAGATGCTCTATCAACTCATTTAACTTTAAGTAATGAAGTTTTACCCTTGCAATACTTCCCATCGTTGCCTGCACAACCTTTGGGTTCCAACAGTCAGCTGTTTCTTTTGAACAGAAGATGTTTTCAATTCCAAACCAATCTGCAATTCGAATAATTGTACCCAAATTACCGGGGTCTTGCACACCATCAAGAGCTAATACAAGTTGATTATCAATATATTTATTGAATAAACTTAAGTAATCATTTGTTACTTTGCAATCTTCTTCTGGCATCTTGAAAACACCCAAAACAGACTGTGGATGTTGAAGAAAAGAAACCTTCTTGATATCTTCAATATCCTCGAGAATCTCATCTGCCACAAATCCCTCGTGTAGCAGGTCATTAACAACTTTTGGTCCTTCTGCTACAAATAATCCCACTTTCTCTCTACCTTTTTTTGTCTCAAGAGAACGGATAAGCTTTATCTTATTTTTTGATATCACTTCGCAAATTTACAAAAAACTATCCACTCGTCATCTATTACTTCTTAACTTTTTACTACCTTTGCATAAAATAAGCTACGTTCGGCAAATTGAAAGTAAACTTTCTTTGCGCTCACTTGCTATTATTTTTGCATAAAATAAGCTACGTTCGGCAAATTGAAAGTCTACTTTCTTTGCGATGATATGTATTATTTGGGGATTAAAAA
>CAKMOD010000132.1 GCA_927910885.1 uncultured Prevotella sp.
GTCAGATAGACTATACCGTAACCAGAGGTGGAAAGCATACATGGAGTGTGGGGGCTAAATACATCCATCGCAACCATAAGAGTGACAATGTCGAAGCTACAAGAACGGCAGGTACGGAAGAACCTTTTGCGGAAGACCAGAGTCCGTCTCTTTCTTACAGGCAGAAGACCGACATTTCATCCGCATATGCGGAATATGCCATACAGCACAAGCAAATATCAGGAAAGATGGGATTGCGTTATGAGCATTCTTCGCAGAAAGTAAGCTATCCTGAAGATAACCTCCTGACGCGTCATGAAAGTTTCGGTGCGCAATTCGATAACGTGGTCCCTTCCTTGTCAATCGGCTACCGTGTAGGGGAGACACGGATGCTCACGTTCTCTTATGCCATGCGCATATCACGCCCCAACATCTGGAATCTGAATCCCTATGTAGACCGGACGAATCCTACAGTCATCAAGACAGGAAACCCTGACCTGACCACATCATCCTCGCATAACCTGAGCCTCTCGTTCAACTCGTTTGCCCGGCGCTTTGGAATAAACATGACGGCAGGACTCGACTTACAGGATCGTGGCATCATCGGCTACTCCTATTGGGGTAATCCTGTCTCCCTGACCGACAATATGGTAACAGGGGAAGATGCCACCCTTATCTCCACGTATGGCAATCTGCTCAAGAGAAGTAATCTTTATCTGAACCTTTACATCCGGTGGGCACTCTCTGGGAGTGCCACCTTGAATGTCAATGCAAACGGAGCATATACCAATCTTAAAAGTTCACAGCTGGGACAGCATAATAATGGATATTCAAGCAGTCTTTCGGTCAATTTACAGAAGAACCTGCCGTGGAGGTTGAGAATGGTGGCAGGTTGTTCGCTGAACAGCCGAAGCTTAAATCTGCAAGGGTATACCGAAGGCTCCATGATGTACCGTCTTATGCTGATTCGTTCTTTCTTGAAAGACGACAGGCTGATGGTGACCGTCTATGGAAATAATCTGTTCCAAAATGATTTGCGTATAGAACAGCTTACCGAAACTGCCGACTTTACAAATCGCTTTACGAATGTAAGACGTGACTATCGCAGCTTCGGTATAAACGTCAGCCTGCGTATAGGAAAGCTGCATGATAAGGTGAAACGCACATCGAAGAGCATATCAAACGATGACATCATCATAGATGGGAATCCAAGGAACCAGAAATAGTAAATAACAAATGAAGAGAAAGTTCGTTTTCCTGATTTTTACATACTTGGTTTTAGCATCATGTACTAATGGCCAAGTAAATACTAGGGAGCGCCAAATCCGCTTCCCGAAATATGAGAAATTCGTATGTTTAGGTAAAGAAATTCCTAGTGCTAATCTAAAAAAAACATCTATGAAAATTGTAATGTATGCTGATTCTACAGGATGTACAGGATGTAAACTGCAACTGGATATGTGGAAATTCTATATAGATGATGTCCAAAAAGTTAGCAATGGAAGAGTTTCATTTCTTTTCTATCTTCAGCCGCGTAGCATCAAGGAACTTAAATATCTATTGGAGTCAGAAGAATTTGATTATCCTGTATGTATTGACATCAAAGGGAGGTTTGCGAAATTGAATAATTTAAATGGAGATTATGTATGCTTGCTAGATAAAGATAATAGGATTGTATTAGAAGGACATCCTTTGCAATCTGCAAGGATAAAAAAAGAAATATTTCGATAAAACATCTTAATATAAATAGTATAATAATTAGGATGAGAACTTCTATGCTCAAATCAATAAAGACTAATTTTATAGTATTGGGGGTATAGTATTGGGAATTGCATTAACATATATTATAGGCTCCGTTTTTCTTTTTTAAAAGTTAACAGAATGTCAATGTATCCTATACTAGAACCTGGTGATAGTATATATATAGATAAAGGCATATATAAGATAAAAGGTTTGAAAAAAGAACTTGGGAAAGATTGTAATGTAACGAGATCTTGTAGGGCTCAACATTCAAATGATCAATGATTTCTTTTATAAGACACTTTCGTGTGACACAACATTTAGATGGACTATAATGCAACTCGGTGGAAAACTTTAGGACGCCAAAAGGCAATAAGGAAGAATATATCCTTCTATGTTCCTCAGAATGTTTTGCTGTGGCTAAGCATATCCTCTAAAGAAGAGAACACAGAGAGCTGTTTGGATGTACGTTTAAGTATAAATATCTGCAAGATTTATAATGTAAAGGTACAAAACTTGCAGATATAAGCAAACAGATCACAGTATAATATACTGATAATCAGTAGAATATTAGGATTTAATGGAACGGCTAATTACTATAAACTCTCACTTCTTCCCACTTATGTTCATCTTATAAATGAGATGCAACATTAAGTAATTAGGAATAGCATTAAAACGTGTCTCGGTTTTTCCTTGCCATTTATTTCATAACTTATGCTCTTGAGTTGATGAAATATATCGTACCCTTCGAGTTTGGCTGCCAGTTTCCCTTTTAAGAAGCTCTTACTAATGTATACGTTACAAATTAAATCATTAGCATTTATAAGAGGATCTGAATAACCTCGGCGGCTAAACATCTTAAGATCCATACCTGTTTCTAATCCAAATTCAAAATTTGTATGAACCTAACATACCATAATTAAAATCCAAGGTACGTATAGTTGAGAAATTTTCACGTCTGCTATTAGCATATCTCCTTTCATTTCGCCAACCAAGCTACAGGTCAATCCACCTTTTTGATAATTTAAAGATAGGTTATCCTCTAACCAATGGTTATTCACTTTACTCAACATACTTTCTGTTTGACCTGTTACTCCTGTGAAGTCTACATTGTGGTTGTAACTATATACAATAGCGTTTACTAATGTGAAGTAGTTTTTATTATCTAATGGAAATGTTTCATATAATCCAATATTGCCATACCAGTTTCCCTTAACATTTTGTGGTTTATATGTATATACACCCGTTGTAGGATTGTAAGTAAAACCATTAGCAACAGCATTCTGATTAATATTGATATTTATAAATGCCATTGGCAGCTTAAATCGCCTATTGTTGTTAGCACTAAAGTTTAAAGATATATCCTGTTTTTCTACTATTTTCAAATTCGGATTACCTAAAGAGATAGCTAAAGGATTGGAATTGTCAGATCGGGTAATTTTGAGTAAAGATCTGGAGTTTCCATTTTCGAAGTCATAGTACCGTAAAAACTGTATTTGTTTATTGTAAATCCCATATTTAGAGACAATCCTGAAACCCAATTATATTGTTTGACAGAAGTGTTTAGCAATGAATTGCGATAGTCAAGTTTTTCACTTTTGTAACCAACAGACACGTTTGTATTGAAGAACAAACTGTTGTGATTCTTAGATTTTGAACAACCAAATCCGAGTGAAACCGAATTTTGTTTACTTATATAATATCCTTTGTAACTATTGTTAGCATCTAATGAGAGTAGGAGTGAATCACGTGAAGATGGTAAACTACCAAGAGCGTGATTTTCTTCCTGCCATTTGTATAGTTTGTCTAATCTGTATTTTTGGTTGTTTTGGTAACTTCCTTTTTGCTGATAT
>CAKMOD010000133.1 GCA_927910885.1 uncultured Prevotella sp.
CAGCACTAACATCTATAAACATTCCAAATAGTGTTACAAATATTGGAAATTCAACTTTCAGTTCTTGCACAGCACTAACATCTATAAACATTCCAAATAGTGTTACAACTATTGGATATTCCGCTTTCAGTTCTTGCATCAGACTAAAGTCTATAAACATTCCAAATAGTGTTACAACTATTGATGATTTTGCTTTTTCTTATTGTTATAAACTAAAACAAGTTGATATCCCAAATTCAGTAACTACACTTTGTGAAGGCCTATTGAAAAGTTGTAGCTCTTTGGAAAGCATAAGAATCCATAAAGACGTAGTGGAAATTGAAGAAAGTGTCTTCGACGGATGTACTAAACTTACAAATATTTCGTGTGAAGCAACCACACCACCTACTTGTGGCACAGATGCTTTTAAAAGCGTTGATAAGAGTAATTGTAAACTATTTGTACCCCAAGCCAGCGTTGATGCTTATAAAATAGCGAATGAATGGAAAGATTTCTCATACATAGAGGCTGCAACTGGCATTACAAACAATGTTTATAATAAGACAGAACTTGTAGATGTCTATACCATAGATGGGACAAAACGACTAAGCAAAGCAAGCAAGGAAGAGATGAATACCTTGCCTAAGGGTGTTTATATTGTTAATGGCAAAAAGCTGGTCATTAAATAATAGCCTCACCCCGCTTACGAAGCCTCCCCTCTGCCTACGATAGTATCTTCTTCCGAGAAAAAAGAATTAAAACAGAAGCTCGCAGAGAAACTGTGATGGCTTAAACTCAAATCTGCCCTTAGACCACAATATGTTTTGGATTCTAATAACTGATTTGGGTTTAACTGATAATAAGATAAATAAAAGCTCCGTTATATTTTTACTACATCAGTAGCGAAAAATATAACGGAGTTTTTTAGTTCATAAACACTCAACACCCAAAACCCAACACCTAAGCCAACATTTACAAATCATCATCACCCAACATTCAACACCTAACACCCATATTTAACACCCAACACCCAACATAGGCACTAAATATTTTGCCAAGCAATAACCTCCACCAATCAGCCAGCACCATAGAATTGCAGCTAAGAGGAAAGGCTTAAAACCTGCTTTCTTAAACTTATCAATACTCGTTTCAGCACCAAGTGCAGACATAGCCATTGTAAGCAGGAAGGTGTCGAGGGTATTGATAAAGTCGACAAGTTCTTTTGGAAGTAAGTTCAATGAATTAAAACCGATGACCACAAGAAAGAGAATCGCAAACCAAGGGATGTTTATCTTACGACTACCGCCAGCCTCATCGTCTCGCTCTGCAACATTCTTTGCAACAAAGAAGGCTATAACCAACAACACTGGTACCAACATCATCACACGAATCATCTTAACGATAATCGCAGAATTGCTCACTGCTGCTCCCATCGCATTACCAGCACCGACGACGTGAGCCACCTCATGAATCGTCGAGCCAGCAAAGATTCCCATTGCATCGGGTGATAAATCAAAGACACCTGCACGATAAAGAATAGGATAAAGAAACATTGATAGTGTTCCGAAGATGACCACTGTCGCTACTGCCACAGCTGTCTTATAAGGCTTCGGACGGATAGCCCCATCGACACCTAATACCGCTGCAGCTCCACAGATACCACTTCCACAAGCTGCCAAAAGAGCTATACTGCGATCCATCTTCAAGAGTCTACCAACCAAAACACCCAAGAGAATTGTTCCACATACAATAATTGCATCCACAATGATAGCAGAAAAGCCCACTGCCACCACGTCTTGAAAGGTCAAACGGAAACCATAAAGAATAATACCAAAGCGCAAAACACGTTTTCCACAGAAGGCAATACCGGGTACCCAAGACTCTGGAAGATTATTGCGAAGACTGTTGGCATAAAGCATACCCAAGATAATACCAACGACCATCGGACTCAACGAAAGTGCTTTCACCCATCCCATATCACCGATATAGAACGCTGCACAGGCAAACAATGTGATCAGCAGTACACCATGAAGCATACTACTGCGCTGTTCTGTTAACTTCATAGACTTATATTATATAATAGGTTAAGTTTGAATTTTCATGCTTCAAGTCCACAAAAGTAATAAAAAAACAAGCAACAAAATACCAATCGTGAATTATTATCATGAAAAAAAGAAATTATTTTCATGAAGATAAATATTTCTTTTCATGAAGAAAATTATTTTTTTACATGAACATAATTCACACAGAGAAGCATGTTTTTCTATCTCTATAGATTTTAACTCTTGTCAATACTGCTACAAAGCGTTACAATTTGTAACAGTTTCATTTCCTTCCTTTCTGAGACGATTCTTTAACACTCTCCAGTATGTTTGTAGATTTTTGCTATCTGTTAAGACAGCCACAACATCTACAACAGAAATCAAGCATATCATTTTAAGAAACCAATAGGCATCGTAAAGCGCATTAACTAAACAGTTCGCGCATCACCTGAAAACTTTTTAGTTCAGGCATATCAGGCACATGAATTCGATAGTAATGCAATACTATATCAGAAATACGATTTCGATCGTGACGAGATAGACGGAAAAGGTGCATATTCTCGTAGTCCATACGAATCAACAGATTAATACCCGCGGCATCAACAGGGAGTAAATAATCAGAATGAAGAGGTGCACTTGCTGTAAAGGTTGCATTGCGAAGATCAAAACAAGCACCCGTCTGATAGGCATCAAGATTAGGAAAGAAACCAATAAAACGACTCAATCTCATCATAAAGACAAGATGGAAATTAGCATAATCACGCTCAGCCTCGTCCAACCATTCCATACTCGCACATATATAATTATAGAGGTGGGCGTTCTGTTGCTCACCACGCGTAACATAATAAAGGAATTCAGAAAGGAAGAGCAGAATAGCCGACTTCACTGGATCAAAAGGGATAGAGCCGTAAGGGCGAAGGATACGCACTTCCTTTATACGCTGCAAAGAGGTTCGCGGACGATAATCAAATTCAAGGTCAAGTAAGGTCAGTGGTTGAAAATACTGCTTCTTAATCTTCCCTTTCGCCGTCTTAGGAATGCGCGTTATAAAAGAAATACGCCCCTCTAACTCGGTAAACATATCGATTATTAGCGATGAATCACCGAACTTCAGAGAACGCAAAACAATTGCCTTTGACTTCAAAATCATATAAAAATCAATGCAAAATTACAAAATACAGCCTCTTACGAAAATTTATTCGCAAAAAGTTTGGTTGATTGAAATAAATGGGCTACCTTTGCACCCGCAAAATAAGCCATGGTCCCTTCGTCTATCGGTTAGGACGAGAGATTTTCATTCTCTAAAGAGCAGTTCGACTCTGCTAGGGACTACAAGTAAAATAAAAGAAGAAAACAAAGATGGCAAATCACAAATCATCATTGAAGAGAATCCGTCAGGACAAGGTTAAGACCTTGCACAACAGATATTATGCTAAGACTATGCGTAACGCAGTACGCAAGTTGCGTAGCATGACGGATAAGGAAGAGGCTGTTAAGCTCTATCCTGTTGTACAGAAGATGTTGGACAAGTTGGCAAAGACTAACGTTATCCACCAGAACAAGGCAGCTAATTTGAAGTCTGCTCTCTGCAAGCACGTAGCTGCTTTAGGATAAAGAACACTTTCAGTCATAGCTGAAAAGAATAATAGAGCCGTAATCCTATTGGGATTATGGCTTTTTGCATGTTATATATACTTGTTTGATGTATAGACAGTGCTTCACCAAATGGGGTAATTTTCAATTTGCTGTCACTGCTGTCATCCACTCTGAACACCTAACTTATTCGTTTACAGAGGAGTAAAAGAAGTGTTAAAAGTGACAGCAAATTAAAATAAAAAATATTACGTGTAAAACTGCTGTATTTACGATAAAGCTAAATTAATCTTCTCTGCCATATCCACAGCTTGCTTGATTCTATCGCCCATACCGATACCATCTTTCAGATTACCAATAATATGTAAACTTGGATAAGCACGTTCTACGGCATCAATAGTGCGAAGGCGAGCATCCATTTCGGGCATATATTGTGGAATCGCATGACTGTGCCTATAAATACGAATAACATCGGCTCGGGTACCTTTGGGATATCCCAACATCGTATGAAGAGACGTATTAACCAATTCTGTCAGTTCTTCATCCGTCTTATTGAGATATTCAGGATGACAAGCACCACCAATGAAGAACGCATAATTAGCTCCTTCCTTAGGCGAACGCCCCTGAAAACAAGCGGAAGGCATAAGAATTCCCAACACATTCTGTTTTTCTTTAGACGGTACTAATCCACCAAAGGCATTCCAATGTACATCCCCCGTATTCTTCATTCCTACTCCTATCTCAATCACAGGAGCATAATAAAGATTGCTTAAATCGTCAAGTTGGTCCTTAGGCAAGAAGCTCAACAACTTTGGTAAGGCATAAGCAGGACAAGTTGTAACAACCTGCTCAGCTACTATCGTATTCTTACCCCAAGATAGTTTCCACTTATCTCCTAACGGCTCTATATTTAGGTCTTTACAATTCGTTAGTATTCTCTCATCACCTATCACTCTCCCCAATGCAGAAACAAAGCTACGGAAACCTCCACGAGTAGAGAAGACAGCCTTCGTTGCACGCTTTTCCCTGTCCGTCTTTGGTTGTTTTGCAAGTGCCATAGACCCTTTAATGAAGCTTCCATAACGCTGTTCTAAGTCGTAGAGTTTAGGCAAAGCAAGGCGAGTTGGTAGTTGATAAGGGTTACCAGCATACACACCAGAGAGGAAAGGGTCAACTGCATAATCAACAAAAGACCGTCCCAACCGTCGTTCAGCAAGGCTTCCCACACTCTCATTAGGGTCTGTTCCCTTCTTACGCCATGGCTCACCAAGGATGCGGAACTTGTCTTTCAGCGTGAAGAGAGGAGTTGTGATAGCAGACCAAAGTCCAGAAGGTAGGGCATGGAAGCGTCCATCCTTCCATATCAAACGACATTTAGCAGAACTCTGTGCCACTTCCAGCGTACAATCATCGCCTAACATATCGAAGAGTTCAGCCACTTCAGGGTGTTTAATAGTACCCGTACTCGGTCCTTGTTCCATCACAAAGCCATCAACCTCCTCCGTCTGCATAAGTCCACCGATACGGTCGGTAGCCTCCAAGACCACTACATCTTGACCTTTATGACGTAGATAAGCAGCACAAGTAAGACCAGTAAGACCTGCACCAACAACAACTATCTTTCTTTCTTCCATAATATTAATGCTATATAGATTCCTCTCCCCAGTTTCTCTACCCAACGAAAAGGGAGCGTAAAACTTTTATATCGGCTTAGAAAACTTCTTATCCGTAGCCACCATCATCGGATCAAGCACAGCAGCCACAGTACGAACAAAGGGATTCCCCTCCCCTGTCATCTCCAAGGTATTCTCTGTCAAACAAAGAATACCATCTCTTTCCATCTCTTGCAGACGTTCAACATCATAGTTGATAGCCCCTTTCACGTCAGCTACTGAAACTGCAAGATCCTCCGCGAGATGTGTCCAATCAAGATGATAGTTACACATCAAACGTTCAATTACCTCACGTACTATACGTTCTTTGGGCGTTAATTGGTAGCCTTTTCGGATAGGCAACGTACCCGTAGAGACTTCTGCTATATATTCGTCTATCGACTTTGTATTCTGTGCATAAGCAGTCTCTAATTGGCTGATACCCGTCACACCGAAGGCATACACCTGCCCCGTTGTGCGACGCGTGCAATAACCTTGGAAGTTTCGATGTAGTCTATGTGATTGCAAAGCCTCAGATAGTTCATCATTAGGAAGTACAAAATGGTCCAAACCAACACTAAGATAACCCGCCTCATGCAGCACATCTTTAGCCTTTTGGAACATCAAAGCCTTCTCTTCCGTATCAGGAAGGCCAGCCTTTTCAAGTATCATCTGCCGTTTAAATATCCATGGGCAGTGTCCATAACTGAATGTTGTAACACGGTCGGGACGCATTGCTACAGCACGCTCTATCGTCTTCTTAAAGCTATCCGACGTCTGAAGTGGTAAGCCAAAGAGGAAATCCATATTAATATTAACACCCGCGTTACGGAGAATTGCTACTATTTCCTCTGTTGGCAATTCAGAAGGCGTACGATTAACAAGCCTCAACACCTCTTCATTGAAGTCCTGTACACCTAAACTAAAACGATTAAATCGTGCATCCAACAGTCCTTGCCAGTCCTCAGCTGTTAGATAACCAGGATGACATTCTATGGCTATTTCAGGCTGTTCTATCGTAGAAAAGAGTGACAGCAGATGCTCATTCAGTTCTTTAAGAACGCTTACAGGCATAGCCGTTGGACTACCACCGCCATAATGAATCTGCGATATACGTCTACTATTATCCAGATGCTTTGCTACAAGATCTATCTCCTTATGCAATGCTTGTACATAGGCTTCGACATGCTCTTCCTTTGCCATAGGGTAAGAGTTGCAGCCACAATAATGACACAGACGCCGACAAAAAGGCATGTGAAAATAAAAGGAAAGATTCTTCTCACGCACCTCATTGCTATAATCAACCTCCCTCAGAAACTCTTCCCCAGTAAAAAGTCGGAAGAAATTAGCTGGTGGATAACTCGTATAACGAGGTACAGATACATTGTATTTATCAATCAGTTCTTGCTTCATTCGTCGAAATAAATTATATGACAAAGATACGAATACCTCCTAACATAAACAATCCTCATTTATAAGGAAAGCACAATAGGCTTACAAGCCTAACTTTACTATGATATAATCTGAATAGGTCATTAGACCACAATACGTGATCGGTTTGGGGCAAAGCCACGTTCTTCTGTAAAGGAACACACATGGTTTATTGTTCCTTTTTAAAGGCTGAGAGAACATAAATAAGGCTGATGATAGCCACCACTGTTTCAGCTATATAAAGACCACGATAATCGAAGATATGCGCCACCGTTCCCGCTAATACCGCAACGAGCAGACCGCTTACATGACTAATAACAATTTGTATGGTGAAGTCAGTCCCTTCTCTACCAGGACGTACGCATCGCATGGCGGTAGTGTAAAGAACCACAGTAGCCAATCCGTAACAAGCTTGGATATAAATGATTCCAATGACAAATGCTGTCTTGTTAAAGTCGGCAAAAGTCATTGCAAGGAAGTAGATAGGTGCCAGAATAATAAGTCCTGCAATGATAATACGAGCCTTATAAATTCCGATTCGGCGTATGAGAACTCCAGAAAACCACGCCATAACGAAGGAAGCAGCAGTTCCAACGATACCAGTAAGGAATCCTATCTCCTTCATATCGTATCCCTTATCAACGAGGTAAGGACGCAACATGGAAAGAATACCGATGATTCCCATATAATACAGCAGCAAGAAACCTATCTGTGGCCATATCTCCTTACGTCCAAAGAAGCTAAAGATGTCAGTCCACTTGGCACGCTCTCTTGGTTTCTCATTCTCTATCTTGATATGAGGATTAAACATTAAAGGAATTATCATCATACAAACAAACAAGGCTAAGCAGGGTACTACAACATTCCAACCATAGCTTTTTAGTAAGATAAGCAAGACTCCTCCACCAATAACAGCACCTCCGAAAGCTCCCATAGACTGCATACTATTAAGCATACTATGGTCGTGCTTCTTAAAAGATAGGATGGCAAGCGCGTCTGTAGCAATGTCTTGCGTAGCCGAAGCAAGCATAGAGATAAACGCCAGAATGACTACAAGCATGATTTCTGAACGTACATTAATCAGCCCTGTGGCTAAGAGTGCAACGGCATATATCAACTCTGTAGCGATAATCGTACGTTTGTAGTCACCCACTGTTACGCAGTGGCGGTCAACAAAAGGCGACCATAGGAACTTTATCGTCCATGGAACTCGGACAAGGTTTAGCAACCCAATGGTTGCAAGACTATATTGTCCTTCCCTCATGATAACCTGTAAGGCTGTCATAAGAAAGGATGACGGTACCATCTGTGCAATATATAGACAGAAGAACGTACCAAAACTTAGTTTCTTTGATGAAATGCTGTTGAACATGTAGTGAATTATATAAGTAGAGCAGCGTGTTACATATCATGAGAAAGGACTTTTAGAAGAAGTGAGCTGAATTAACTACAGCATCCTTTTTCTCCTACCCTTATCCTCTCCTTAGATGTCATGCTGAGGGAAGTACCAAAGGTAAGAGGCTTACCCTTCTGTGCATAGTTACCAGTTGACATCTTGAAACTGTACGCTATATAGTCAGTTCCTGTCAGATTCTTACCCC
This sequence comes from uncultured Prevotella sp., assembly GCA_927910885.1. GTDB lineage: Bacteria > Bacteroidota > Bacteroidia > Bacteroidales > Bacteroidaceae > Prevotella. The sequence goes on from CAKMOD010000133.1 coordinate 8,299, forward strand.
ATAAATTCCATGTGAATATACCTTTTGTGAGACTAACCTTTGCATTAAGCGTCCCATAGAAGTTCTGGCGAACGACATTGTCATCAGCCCAATAGATACGACCGAGCCCTGTTAAGCCTGCATTAACGACAATCTTATCAAACCAACCCGCCTGCAAAACGGTGTAAGTCCCATCTATTGAGAGCGTGTGGTTAGGCACCATTGGAAGTCTATTACCCGAGAAATCTTCTGTAGCACTCTTCTTATATTCCAAGTAACGAGCATGGGTGTAACCATAGTTCATACTAAACTGTAAGCTCTTTATTGGATGATAAGCAAGTGAAAGTTCGAAACCTTTACTATCCGTATGTCCTGCATTCGCAATTAGATTACCCACAGCAGGAACAGTATAGGTAGTCTGCATGTGTCGCCAATCAATGTAGAAAAGATCTGCTTCAGCAGTCAGTCGTCCATTCAAGAACTTCAATCGCGCCCCAACCTCGTAATTCCAGCTGTATTCTGGGTCGTATGCACGCTCTGCATCGGTCTTAAAGATAGTGTTAAATCCGCCTGGCTTATAACCACGAGTGACACTCGCATAGTAGAGATTGTCCCTGTTTGTAAGATATTGAAGCGTAAACTTAGGAGTGAACTGACGGAAGTTAGCACTACTAATAAAGTCCTTCACATGTGCATTAGTACCTGTTGTTAACGTTACCTTATCTTGATTGTAGTCTATCTTCGCATGCTCATAATCGAAGCGTAAACCAACAGTTGCCGATAAACCCCTCCATATATTATAAGAACTCTGGTGATAGATTGCATAGCCTGCTGTAGGGTTCTTATAGGAAGTTGGAGTCGAAAAATCCTTTGTATAATAGCTTGTTTCTATAAAGGGGTCAGAATGGAGTAGCATACCAAACATACCAATAATCCACTGGTAACGACCTTTATCATTCGATTTCAAGGTTAGCTCTTGTGAAAGCATATTCTGATGATAACTATTATCAGCATAGAAGAGGTCCTTTGGTGTGAAATCTTGGTCTATCCCTGATGTGATTTGATGAATTGATAAGATGTCTGACTATTGAAACTAATACGACTATTCTCATATCGAGCATTAAGACCTGTTGTTGAAATCAGACGTTTGTAAGTGCTATTGCGGTTATAACTAATAGGTGACAATGCATCTTTCGTAAGGTCATAAGGCGCGTATGGATAACCATTCTGCTTACTATGAGTAAGCGTACTATTGAGATGAATAAGCCAATTCATGGTTGGTCGCCAGTAAAGCCCGAGTCGTCCTTCAACCTCATTCACCTTATCTGCCTTATCATTCAGGAACTGATTGGTGAACATACCATCATTATGATGATAAGAAATAGCACTCGACAAACCAAGTTTATCAGTCAGCTTAGAATAGTTAGAAGCCTGTGCTACAACATCATTATACTTTCCATAGCCTACTTTTATACGCGTCTTCTGATAATCAAGAGGGTTATGTGTGTAGACATTGATAACACCTGCTATAGTGTTACGGCCGTATAAGGTTCCTTGCGGACCTCGAAACACAGCTACAGTAGCAATATCACTAAGGTCAATATTAAATGCTGACGACTCAAAATGAGGCACACCATCTACATAGAAACCCACGGCAGAACCCTTCGTCTTTGCTCCGATACCACGAATAAAGATAGGTGTGTTAGCATATGAACCATAGTCGGGCATGTAAAAGTTAGGCATTACTGCCGTTAATTCCTTCAAGTTCACAATTTGTTGGTTCAGTAATTGCTGACTGTTAATGGTTGAAACTGCAATAGAAGTTAGGTTTCTTTTGTTCTGCTTGAAGTCTGTAATGACTACTTCGTTAAGTGATACATCTTTGTTCACTACTGAGTCTGGAGTCACTCCAGCTACCCCGCTGATAGCAAGGGATACAAATAATAAGGTATTTACCATAAAGATGGCTTTTTGTTAATGTTTTTGTGATGCAAAGGTACAGATAATGACTTTTTCGAACAATCCTCATTTATAAGGAAATTAAATATTACCACTAAAAGAATAAAAGCTAATTATCAGCACAAAACAGCAATTTGATATGCTTTCTTTTGTGTTTTTTGCAGGTTTTTATTTCCAAATATAAAGGAAAAAGTGTATCTTTGCATACTATAAGAACAATCGAAAGAAAATGGCAGAAAATCCAGAAAACGAGAATAATTACTCCGCCAGTAACATCCAAGTCTTAGAAGGCCTGGAAGCAGTACGCAAGCGTCCTGCAATGTACATTGGTGACATCAGTGAGAAGGGACTCCACCACTTGATTAACGAGACCGTCGATAACTCTATCGACGAAGCAATGGCTGGCTACTGTCAGAACATTGAAGTTACAATCAACGAGGACAACTCCATTACCGTTGAGGATGATGGTCGTGGTATCCCTGTTGACATGCACGAGAAGCTTCACAAGAGCGCCCTTGAGGTTGTTATGACCGTCCTCCACGCAGGTGGTAAGTTCGACAAGGGCTCGTATAAAGTCAGCGGTGGTCTGCATGGTGTGGGTGTAAGTTGTGTAAATGCACTTTCTTCACACATGAAGTCACAGGTGTTCCGTGATGGTAAAATCTACCAGCAGGAATATGAGAAGGGTAAACCTCTCTATCCTGTAAAGGTTGTTGGTGAGACTGACAAGACAGGTACACGTCAGCAGTTCTGGCCAGACCCAGAGATTTTCACCACTACAGTTTACCAATGGGCTATCGTAGCACGTCGTATGCGCGAGTTGGCTTATCTGAATGCTGGTATCAAGATTACGCTTTCTGACCTTCGTCCAGACCCTGAAACAGGCAAGACACGCACTGAGGTCTTCCATGCTAAGGATGGTTTGAAGGAATTCGTTCGTTACGTTGACCGCCATCGTCAGCACCTCTTCGATGATGTTATCTATCTCAAGACAGAGAAGCAAAACATTCCTATCGAGGTGGCTGTGATGTACAACACTGATTATACAGAGAACATCCACTCATACGTTAACAATATCAACACTATCGAGGGTGGTACTCACTTGCAGGGATTCCGTGCTGCATTGACTCGTACATTAAAGACATACGCAGACAATGATCCACAGATTTCAAAGCAGTTGGAGAAGGCTAAGATTGAGATTGCTGGTGAAGACTTCCGCGAAGGCTTGACAGCAGTCATCTCTATCAAGGTTGCTGAGCCACAGTTTGAGGGTCAGACAAAAACAAAACTCGGTAATAGTGAGGTTTCTGGTGCCGTACAGCAGGCTGTTGGTGAGGCACTGACCGATTATCTTGAGGAGCATCCAAACGAGGCAAAGATGATTTGTAACAAGGTTATTCTTGCTGCTACAGCTCGTGTTGCAGCCCGCAAGGCACGTGAAAGCGTACAGCGTAAGAACGTGATGAGCGGCGGTGGATTGCCTGGTAAGTTGGCAGACTGTTCTAATAAGGACCCTAAGGACTGTGAAATCTTCCTCGTCGAGGGTGATTCTGCGGGTGGTTCAGCAAAGCAGGGACGTGACCGTTATACACAGGCTATTCTCCCTCTTCGTGGTAAGATTCTGAACGTAGAGAAGGTTCAGCGTCATCGTGTATTCGAGGCTGAGTCTGTTATGAACATTATTCAGTCTATCGGTGTACGCTTTGGCGTTGAGGGAGAAGGCGACTTTGAGGCAAATACTGATAAACTTCGCTATGATAAGATTATCATCATGACCGATGCCGACGTCGATGGTTCTCACATCGACACACTGATTATGACACTCTTCTATCGTTATATGCCGAAGGTTATTGAGCAGGGACACTTGTATATCGCAACACCTCCACTCTACAAGTGTACTTACAAGAAGGTTAGCGAATACTGTTACACCGAGCAACAGCGTCAAGCTTTCATCGATAAGTATGCTAATGGTAACGAAGATGGTAAGACTATTCACACACAGCGTTACAAGGGTCTTGGTGAAATGAACCCTGAGCAGCTTTGGGAAACAACTATGGACCCAAAGACTCGCCTCTTGAAGCAGGTAACTATCGAGAATGCTGCTGATGCAGACGAGATTTTCTCAATGCTGATGGGCGACGATGTTGAGCCTCGCCGTGAGTTTATCGAGAAGAATGCGACCTACGCTAACATTGATGCATAAGCTTCTCTAAGCAGATTAGAAACAGCTTCTAAAGCTGAAAACATAAAGACATTCCCTTTCTCATAAAACGAGAAAGGGATTTTTTATTTTCCTCTAAATATTACCTATCACAGCCTATTACCACCTATATTCCCATAAAAATTGTCCTTTTTCCCACATAAACTTTTCGAAAAAGAAATAAATCAGTATATTTGCAACTTCTAAATAATAGGAAAATGAACAAAAAGATAAGACTTCTCGAAGTTAATGTAGCACAAGCAAAAGCAGTCTATCCTGAAGGTAAATACATAGACAACGACCTTATTCTCTTCGAGGACATCACGCAAGTACCACTTCCAACCAGTCCCTCTCGCATGAAGTCACTCTTTCTTGCACTCTGTACCAGCGGTCATGCGCAATATACCGTTGACACAAAGATGCACGAGGTGAGCGCTGGAGACGTCATTATCATCAGCGAGGAGCAGGTAGTTGCTGATTATATGCTTTCACAAGATTGCAAGGGAATCGCCCTCATCATGTCATACGATTTCTTTCAGAACATTGTAAGTGGAGTCCACGAACTTTCTGCTCTCTTCCTCTTTGCCCGTACACATCCCGTTTTCCATCTTGATGACAATCAGACTAAAGCATTGGAAAACGATATCGAACATATCAAAGAAAAGATTATTGATGTTGGCCACCGCTTCCGCCGTGAGTTGGTTATGACAATGTTAAAGGCACTTATCATTGATATGAGTAACATCATCTATCGCTTCCAACAAGTAGGAGAAGCGGGACAGACACGTGCTGAGGTCATCTTCCGTGACTTCATACAAACTGTGGAGAAGAACTATCGCACGGAACGACGTGTTAGCTGGTATGCACAACAGTTGTGTATCACATCGAAATATCTCTCTGAGACTGTACGCACTGTCAGCAGACGTACACCAAGCGACTGGATTGACTCCTACGTTACACGTGAGTTGCGAGTGATGCTTAGAAACAGTACGATGAGCATTAAGCAGATCGCTGATGAGCTAAACTTCGCTAATCAGAGCTTTTTGGGTAAATACTTTAAGGAACATGTGGGCATGAGTCCCTCGAAGTTTAGAAAGAGTTGACAAGTTGACGAGTAAACGAGTAAACAAGTAAACAAGTTAATACCGATATAGATCAAAGAGAATTATCCTTTAGCCAAGCAACTGGTTTACTCCTCAATTTGTCTACTCGTCAACTTGTTCACTTGTTAACTGAAGAGCTACTTCGCACAATTCATCATACCACTCTTTACCAAATCTACGAGTAAGGGGTTCCTTCAAAAACTTATAAAGGGGAAGATTCAGTTCTTCTCCTTTTTTTCTTGCATCAGCACAGATGCGCCAGTGATGGTAATTAATACCACAAGTACCATTCCCAAAGTCTTTCACTCGAACTGGATACAACGAACAAGAGATAGGTTTTACAAAGCCTGTCTTACCATTACGATAGGAACGTTCCAACGCACAAAGGCAACATCCGTTCTCATAACAGGTGAAGACGCAGTCCTTACCGCCAACGATACTCGTCACCAATTCACCTTCTTCATCGGTATAAGCAACGCCCTGCTTGTCGATGACCGCCTGACCAGAGGCAGACAAATCACCCCAAACAGTATCAAGGACATTCTCAATCTCCATTGTCTCGTCCAAGGTTACAGGTGCACCAGCATCTCCTTCAATACAGCATTGACCATGACACTTATCGAGGTCACAGCAAAACTTCACATTGATTATATCTGGTGAGACAAGCACATCACCCACCATAAAAATATGATCATACGTATTACCCATCTTTCTTAACGCTAAATTATTTCATTTTCAACTATGTTTTGCTGTTCACTCAACAGCATCTTCTCACTAAAACGGAACTCCTTTCCAATTTATTTTCATGAAGAAAAATATTTATTATCATGAAAAGAAATATTTTTTTTCGTGAAAATAAATATTTCTTTACGCATAAATAATTCCCTCCTGACATGATTTTAAAAATCCCAAAGAGGTTAGCTGGATATGTTATTCTTATTAGGCTAATTAGCCTAATGGGCCTTATAAGCCTAATTAAAAACAACTTGTCAACTCCTTAAATCTTCACCTTGTCTGCTTACCACTCAATAGGTTGAGCCCCACAAGAGGTCAAGTAGGCGTTACAACGTGAGAACTGGTGCTGCCCAAACCATCCACCACGATTAGCAGAGAGTCGCGAAGGGTGTACACTTTCTATGACACAATGTCGCTGCTGGTCGATTAGTGCCTTCTTACTACGCGCAAAAACGCCCCAAAGCATAAAGACTAAGTTCTCTCGACCATCACTTAGTGCCTTGATAGCTGCATCAGTAAAGGTTCCCCACCCTAATCGCTGGTGACTTTTAGCGACGTGTGCACGAACGGTAAGTGTAGCATTCAGCAGGAGAACTCCTTGCTCTGCCCATCGTGTTAAGTCGCCAGACTGATGAATCGCTGTACCCAAGTCAGCTGCAATCTCCTTATAGATATTCTGCAATGAAGGCGGAAGCTTTACACCGTCAGGCACGGAAAAACTCAGTCCCATAGCCTGACCAGGATTAAAATAAGGGTCCTGCCCCATAATGACAACCTTTACCTTATCAAAAGGGCAAAGATTTAAGGCATTGAAAATCTTATCTTCTGGCGGATAGCAAGTCTCATTCTTATACTCCTTTCGCACCTTTTCCACCAATTTCCTGTAGTAGGATTCATCCAGTTCTTTCTTCAGCTTTTCACGCCACGATTCTTCTAAAATCCATTCCATTGCTATTGATTAAAACTACCACTCAATAGGCAGAAGCCCACAAGAGGTTAAGTAGGTATTACAACGAGAGAATTGATGCTGCCCAAACCATCCACCACGATTAGCAGAGAGTGGCGAAGGGTGTACACTCTCTATAACACAATGTCGCTGCTGGTCGATCAGTGCCTTCTTACTACGCGCAAAACCGCCCCAAAGCATAAAGACTAAGTTCTCTCGTCCATCACTTAGTGCCTTGATAGCTGCATCAGTAAAGGTTCCCCACCCTAATCGCTGGTGACTATTAGCTACGTGTGCACGAACGGTAAGTGTAGCATTCAGCAGGAGAACTCCTTGCTCTGCCCATCGTGTTAAGTCGCCAGACTGATGAATCGGTGTACCCAAATCTGCAGCAATCTCCTTATAGATATTCTGCAATGATGGAGGAAGCTGTACTCCCTCAGGTACGGAGAAACTCAATCCCATAGCCTGACCAGGCTCATGATAAGGGTCTTGACCGATAATCACAACCCTTACTTTATCGAAAGGACAAAGATTAAAGGCATTGAAAATCAACTTTCCCGGAGGATAACAAGGCTGCTGTGCATACTCTTGTCTCACCTGCTCAACCAACTGCTGGAAGTAAGGTTTCTCAAACTCTCCACTCAGTTGCTGTGCCCACGAAGCTTCTATCTTTACGTTCATAGCTATGACTTTTATCCACAAGCGCAATAAGAAAAAGAGTGAAGATTTCCTTATCTCATCTTATCACACGTAGTTTTATTACTACAAAAGTACGATAAAGTTCTGATAACAACAAAAAAGTCGTGCCTTTCGGACACGACTTTCTTATTTTTAAAGCTAAACTATTACTTCTTCTTTGGCTGAGCCTGCTTCTTGCAGCAGCTACCTGCCTGTGCCTTCTTGCAGTCCTTCTTTGCCTTATCACAAGCCTTATCAGACTTATCGCAAGCCTTTTCCTGCTTCTTGCAGCAGCTACCAGCCTGCTTATCACAAGCCTTTTCAGCCTTCTCATCACAAGCCTTACCTGCCTTATCGCACTGCTTGCCCTTCTCAACCTGCTCATTTGGAGCCTTGTCACATTTCTTTGAGCACTGGCTCTGTGCCTGTGCGCTGAGTGAACATACACTAAATGCTACTACAAGTGACAATGCTATTTTCTTAAAATCCATAATCTTTTACTGTTTTTAAATTATACATTAATACCTATTAAACTCAGAAAGGATATAAATCCTTATGGGCGCAAAGGTAATGAAAAAAGAAATCCCAAATGCAAAAAAGGTTCATTCTGTTTATAAATTTTAGATTTATTAAAACCTGATTATCTATTTAGTGAATTTATGTAAACTACAGTCTTAATCGTTCTTTTTCCTTACCACCAAACAAAAAGAGGTTCTTCCGTTAAATACGTAGACGCTTTTTGTATTGCATTAAAGGAAAAACTGAAATTACTCATTAAACAAAAACATAGCTAAGACAATCAAGTATCTATCCTATTATCATCCTCTAACATTGAAAACCATTTCATTTAAGACTTCGAAAATCTGCAGACAAGCGTTTGAAAAATCATTACATAATTTTAAATAAGACATCAACAAATAACGGCAAAATCACATACAAAAAGCAGGTTTATAATTAACAGGAAATCAATTAGTTATAAAGTAGTAAAGTAAAAGGTGCTTAATTGGACTTCAAAAGGGCGTTAGTAAGAGGCTTAAAAGGGCATCTTTTGCAAGTCAATTGGGCGTCTTTTAGAAGCTAAAAGAGCATGTATTGGTTTTGAACTGCATGAAAATAAATTACAAAACTCAACTAATGAGGGAGTAAGTTGTTTGTAGAAAGCAGATAGACATCGCACCTAATTATATTTGTCATGTAATTTATCTCCCGTTCTTAAACCATCTAATAGAGGGTAATCATACTGGTGTTGGGTGATGGTTGTTGGGTATTGAGCCTTTATAAAACTATATTATTGGAGGAAATCATACCATGTATGTAGATTAATCTCATTCTATTAACGATCTACGCTTTTAACGGAAGAACACAAAAAGAGCCGTGAATAAACACGACTCTTTTATCTACAATTAAATAATTGTTTCTATTTAAGCAAATTATTTCTCCTTCTTAAAGAACGCTTTAACCTTCACCTTGTCCTTGTTATAAGTGTTCTTGATTTTCTGTCCGTCCTTAGCAAGACCTTGCTTAACCTTTTTCACGCCAGCCTTAACCTTTGCCTTGTCCTTACGATATGCGTTTCTTACTTTCTGCTTATCCTTAGCAAAACCCTGCTTTACCTTTGCCTCAACCTTACGATAAGTATTCTTTACTTTCTGCTCATCTTTAGCAAGACCGTTCTCAGCCTTCTTTACATCAGCATTGAACTTTGCCTTATCATCCTGATAAACCTTATTTACCTTCTCCTTGTCCTTAGCAAGGTCTGCCTTAATGCTCTGCTTGTCTGCGTTGAGTTTTGCTTTCTCAGTAGTTTCAGCCTTCTTAACGGCAGCACCGACCTTCTGTGCCTCAGCCTTTAACTTAGCTTTCTCCACACCCTCTGCATGTTTAACATCAGAACTTACCTTCTTTGCCAACGTGTCAACACGCTGCATGATAGTCTCATGACCCTTTTCTGTATTGTTGGTCTGTGCTTGTGCGCTAAGAGAAGAGAGTCCTGTAAGGGCTACTAATGATAATACTAACTTACGATTCTTCATTGTCTTTAATCTTAAAAATAAATACTAATACCTATATAATATTAGAGTCGAAATACGACTCACGGCAGCAAAGATAATAAAAAACAAATCCCAAAAGTCATAAAAGACCTTTGGGATTTGCCTAATTTAATATAATTAACCTTTGATTAATCTGTAATAAGATTTTCACCTGTCATATCAGCTGGCTGATCTAAGCCCATAATATGAAGGATAGAAGGTGCAACGTCAGCCAAACGACCATTCTTCACTGTTGCAGAATTGTTGTTTGTAACATAGATGAATGGTACTGGGTTGAGTGAGTGAGCAGTGTTTGGACTACCATCCTCATTGATTGCGTTGTCCGCATTACCATGGTCAGCGATGATGATTGTCTCATAATCGTTAGCCTTCGCAGCCTCAACAACCTCCTTAACACACTGGTCAACAGCCCATACAGCCTTTGCAATGGCATTATAAACACCTGTATGACCTACCATATCACCGTTAGCGAAGTTCACAACGATGAAGTCATACTCCTGTGTATTGATAGCACCAACAAGCTTATCTTTCACCTCGAAGGCACTCATCTCTGGCTGCAAGTCATATGTTGCTACCTTTGGAGAAGGCACCAAGATACGATCTTCACCCTCATAAGGCTGCTCACGACCACCATTGAAGAAGAAGGTTACGTGTGCATACTTCTCTGTCTCGGCTGTATGAAGCTGCTTCTTACCGAGCTTGCTGAGGTATTCACCTAATGTATCCATTACGTTCTCCTTAGGGAAGAGAACATTCACGTTCTTAAAGTTTGCATCGTATGGAGTCATACAGTAGAACTGCAGATCCTTAATTGTGTGCATACCTTCCTCTGGGAGGTCCTGCTGTGTGAGCACAGATGTCAACTCCTTAGCACGGTCGTTACGGAAGTTAATGAAAATAACTACGTCACCCTCCTCAATCTTACCATTCACAGAAGAGTTTGTGATAGGCTTGATAAACTCGTCTGTTACACCGTCTGCATAACTTGCCTCAATCGCCTTAACCATGTCAGTAGCAGGAGTACCCTTACCCTCAACGAGCAAGTCGTATGCTTCTTTCACACGGTCCCAACGCTTATCACGGTCCATAGCATAGAAACGACCAATTACTGAAGCGATGTGTGCATCATTTGCGTCGCATACCTTCTGGATATCAGCAACGAAACCAGCACCACTCTTTGGGTCTGTATCACGTCCGTCCATAAAACAATGAACGTAAACATCCTTGAGGTTATACTCCTTACCAATCTCGATGAGTTTGAAGAGGTGATCAAGTGAAGAGTGTACACCACCCGCAGAGGTCAGACCCATCAAGTGGAGTTTCTTACCATTCTTCTGTGCATAGCTATATGCATCAATGATATCCTGGTTCTTCAAGATGTCTCCGCTCTGGCAAGCCTTGTTAATCTTAACGAGGTCCTGATAAACAATACGACCTGCACCTATATTCAAGTGGCCAACCTCAGAGTTACCCATCTGACCATCTGGCAGACCTACATCCTCACCTGATGCCTGCAACTCAGAGTGCGCACTAACTGCATTCAAATAATCTAAGTATGGAGTTGGTGTGTTATAGATTACATCACCCTTACCATGCTTACCGTTACCCCATCCATCAAGGATCATCAATAAAGCTTTCTTTGCCATAATTATTCCTTTATTTTTGTTATTATCTTCGTTTATTTTCTGTTATTTTTTTTGCTACTGCAAAGGTACGATAAAAGAATAAGATGGGTGCAAAAAGCCGTTGGAATTTTAAGGTAGAAACCAACAGAATCTTAAGTATTGTTTTATCCAAACTTACACTGTATTACTTAAAAGCATAATCCCACTTAACTGTAGGTTATAAATTATGCCGATTCTATCGATATTATCTCCTACAACATAGCTTTATCTCCTCACAAAATTATCTATATCAAAAAACAAGACTGCCTATTAAACTATTATTCATTCTTATCTCAACTGAAATTCTACAGCCTTTACCATCCACAAACATTTCTTCGAACTATCTCTCCATTTCCATTTTGGCATTAACTTTAAAACACGTAGAACTTCCTTGTCAATCAATGGGTCTACAGAACGCACAATAGAAAAATGATCACACTTTCCTTTGGGGTTAATACAGAACTTTACAACCACCCTCCCCTGTATACAATTTTCCTGTAAAGATGGTGGATAATGAAAGTTAGAAAAGATGAACTCATTAAAATCTCCCGGAAAGAATGGGAATTCTTTTAGGACAGACACGGTGTCTTGCCGAGCCTTTTTAGCCTTATCTGACAAGGTAATAGCCTTCATTTTACACATATTCTCCTGTTGGGATTTCATTTGGTTACTATTCGTAGCATGAATATTACCTACCGTCATCAAGTTTAAAAAGAATATAATCAAAAACATCTTCATCCTAATTATATATGTTTAAAGATTCATTTTCTTCTATATAAGTAAATAAACACCGATGAATACGCTCTATTTTAGTGATTCATTAGCGCCTTTACTATCTTCTATAACAATAACTTTCATGCCTCATTGCATCTTTTAACCAATCTATTGATGCTGCGCACATGTGGTGCTAAGCGTCAACACGAAATGTGTTAAGGGTCAACACCAAATGTGCTAAGGGTTAATAGCGATATTGATAACGATAAAACGGCTTACAAAAGGTGATGACAACATGAGCAATTTGGGCTTATAATAATCTGAAGCTGACAGGTACAAGTTGCCAAACTCCTTGCTTCGGTCGTCTTTCCCACTTCCATGCAGGCATAAGTTTAAGTACTCTGAGTGCCTCTCGGTCAAGGTATGGGTCTACAGAACGCATAACCCTAAACAGACAGCAACGACCAGAAGGGGTCACAAAAAACTTTATAATGACCCTTCCCGAAATTGAGTTTTCTGCCAATTCAGGCGGATATTGAAGATTTGATGCGATGAATTCGAAGAGATTACCTGGAAACGAAGGCTTCAAACCCTCAGCGGTTTCAAACATCTTTGCCCCTAAGGTATCCACATTCAAGGTGTCATTACAAGGATCAAAGGCTGGTTCCGCACAATAAGGATGCTTTATTTGTTCCTTTTTCTTCGGTTTCGTCGTTCTTTTCTGCTTCTGTGCATTGATATTACCAACGACTACAAAACTTAAAAACAGGACTAACAACAGTTTCTTCATCATAACCGTAGACTTTTATTGTTGAACTTTTTCCTTCTCAAAACAAACTGGCAAGGCATACCAAGTACCATTTCCTTCCATAGAACTCATATCCCATTTTGGCATTAATTTCAACACTCTTAATGCCTCAGCATCAAAAGCTCGTTTCAACGAACGAAGTACCTTAAATTGAGAGCAGCTACCGTCGCGGTCTATATAGAACTTGACAATCACCCTCCCTTCAACGTTCTTGTTCTTACGACCAGCTGGCCATACAAGGTGACTGCGAATAAATTGTTGGATATTACCTGGGAAAGATGGCGTTGGAGGAAACCAACAAATAAATATTTTATGCCTTTCTTTTTTGACTTCTAAGGTATCGATTGTATCTTTCTGAACCTCATTTTCATAAGGTTTCATCGATATTTTCTCCTGTTGGGCATTAACAGTTCCTACCATACAGATACTAAGTGATATTGCAAACAATATTCGTTTCATCATATAAACCTTTTATTTTATTCTCCTTTACAGCTACTAAACACAGCCTTTCGAGAGATTATTATAAACAAACTCTTTGCTTTGAAGAGTCTTTCGAACATTCTTAATTTAAAACCTGCGCCAGCGCTTAAACGCAATCACGCCGCCGCAGGTTTATGAATTGCAGATGACATATATTGGAACTTATTGTCGATGCAAAGGTAAAGAAGAATATAATGCAATGCAATAGCCCCTTTAGTGTTGACACAGAAACCGTGAAACAACATTTGACTATCAACAACTTACGCACACACAGACTAATCCTTTGACACAATAAAGCTTATAAATGTTCCCTCATTTTCGCACTTTACGAAGCTTTAAGATAGCTTTTCGTCCCCTTTCCTCCCACCCTAATTTGGCAATACGCAGTAGAATGTGTATCTTTGCAAATATGAGCAAAAAAACGATTTTACTACTATTTAGCATTTTGACTTTGCTTTCATGTAGCCAAAGAAAACTGCCTAACTATCCCGCGACAGACGAAGGGATCACTCGGATGAGGCTCGATAGTGCTGCTTTCTTCATGGCTAAACATGACACAAGGAATGCGATGTATCAGCTAAAATCGGCAGAAAAGCACCTTTTCAACGTAACAGAAGACTCTTTGAAGTTTGCTACATACTATCGTATTGCTCTCTTGAATGCCCAGAACGGTGCTTATAAATTGGCACTTGACTATTTCAAGCATACTACTCGATATGCTAATGATAGCAAGAAGAGCCACAGACTGACCGACATTTACCTCGGCAAAGCCTCTGTTTTTAACCAAATGGGACAACGCGACTCTGCCCTGTTATACGTAAAGAAGGCTGAAGCCTTCAAGCCTCGTATTCGTAAAGACCAAGAAAGTCGTATCGAAGAACTAAAAACACACATTGAAAAACGCCAAATTTTATCGGTTTCACCGGAGAAAGATATTGAGATTATACAGATACAAGACCGTTATGAAGTGGCTATCGCACAGCGTAAAGCCCTGCAACTACAACTCTATATCGCTTATCTTGTTATCATCTTGATACTCCTTACATCTGGTATCGTTGTATGGTTCCGCCGTCGTATGCGCCAACAGCTACATACCTATCGCAGACAACAAGAGATGACAGAGCAGAATATTCAGCAGTTACTCCGACGAAAAGATGCAACGATAGATGAGATGAAGGCAGAAGTTGATAGTAAAATCAATGAGTTAGAACAGTTGAAACAGAAAACTCCTACACACAACGGAGATACAAAAACAGCCGATTCCATCGAACAAACAAAATTGGGAGTAGACTCTCTCTACACCATTCTAAAAGGTGGAAACATCTCACAGATGGGCAAACGTGAACAACAAGCACTCAACGCTATTATGCCTAACTTCGATTACGACCTTGCTTATATCCTCAATAATCCCCGCTATGCGTTCACTCCTAAGGAAACATTCTACTATATAATGGAACACAACGGCATGACCGACGAGCAGAAAGCTGAAGCCTTCTGTTGTACTTCACAAGCCATCAGATCGATTAAAAGTAGAATGAAAAAGAAGATGGAAAAGTCATAATAAGAACTTCCTGAAGCAGATATAGAATTTGCAGCAGAGGATAAATCAGCCTTATACCTACCACACCTTCATCATTAAGCTATAACGATCAGATATACTGGAGACTATTTAATAAAGGTAGGTTTAATAGTCCTCTCAACCTATGAGAGCTCAAGTAGACTTCTTGGACAGATGCCTGAATAAAGTTCCCTTTTTATATAACAAGATACGAAGAGCTTGAAATATTGGTACTTTTCAGAAAGATAAACTTCCCCTGTTTTTGCCAATGTTCCCTCACGTTCGCCAACACATATCAGTAAGAAGCCGTCCATTCTTTAAGAAGAGTTGGAAATAACCCCTACATCTTCTTTGCAGCATACTCACCCATCGCTTTATAACCAGCAGGATTCGGATGTAACCAATCACCAATCTGCCATTCTTTACGCAAGCGGTCGGGTGATGAAGGATCACGCATGAGTGCATCAAAGTCGATGAAACCGTCGATTTCAGGGTTTGTTCTTATCCATTCGTTCACCGTCTTACGTGCTGCATCACGTGCCTCTGTAAAGTAACCTTTGCAGCCATTGAAAGGAGTTATCGTACCCATATAGACCTTCAAGCCACGTTGACGAGCCTTCTTAATCATCACTTGATAGGCTTCTATCAACTGGCGAGCAGTTTCTTCTGGATTGGTTGACGTACCGATATCATTAATAGCCTCAAAGATGATTACTGCACGAAGTCCTCTTTGTCCCAAGATATCACGATCAAAACGATCCTTTCCTGGCTGTCCTAACCCCACAGAGAGGATACGATTATCCCCAATACCAAGATTCAACACGCCCGTTTTCGGACTCTTCGACTCATATTCTCCATTCAGTACGGCAGACATAAAATCAGGCCAACGGTCTTGTGCATTTGTCACACAACCCTTTCCATCGGTAATACTATTACCAAGGATAGCCACACTGGAAGCAGAAGCATCAAGGACATCAATAGCAGAAATATTAAACCAATGGTCCTCTTTGAAAGCTGTTGAGAAATCAGTATTAGCATTTGTCACACCACGTAATATATAAGATGTAGTACGCGAACCCATGTGAACAGTAGGTTCTTTTGGTGCTTTAAGATAGTTAATCGTAATTGACAAACGCTCCAATGGTTGTAAATCGAATTTCAACGCATCTGAAAAGGCAGCCTTACCAGCAGGTATCGTTACCCGACGTTTATTATTAAAACGGAGATACTTAGCTGAATTCTTCTGTATCTCTGACCCTTCTCCAGCCTTTGCAATATAAACACTGGTAATCTCAACAGGCTCCGAAGACAGTTCATTACTCAACTGCAAACGAATAACAGGACCACCGATACTCACCTTCACTACCTGTCGTACGGAGCGATTCGTCATCTGGTTATTATAAGGCATAAAACCCTTATCAACTGTCTGTGGCGCACAAGCCCATGTTCCTACCCAACGTTCTTGCTGTGCATAAGCGTTGAATGTGATAAAAAACAATAAAACGAATAAAATCTTACGTGTAAACATTGTCTTGATTTTTAAACCTCCCAAGCCTCTCGCACTATCTCTAACTAAAAGAGAACATATTTCTATTAATGGAAGGTTGATGATAAATAATGATAGTTTGCAATGAATAATAGAACAAAGAATGAACTTCCTACTTCTGCAATAGTTGGTTTGACGAATCAATAAGACTTTCTATTTCCGCTCTCATATACGCCTTGAAACCATCACCCTCTATGATTTCTATATCTTTGAAGAGTCCAAGAACGAAACGACCTAAACCACGATAATCGCATACTTCTATATCTAAAAGCCACGAGCCTTCCTCTATTGGAGTAATATAATGCGCCCCTTGTGGATATTCCTCCTTAAAAAGATTATGTGACAACTGTCCTAAGCGCAATTTCACACGATGTCGTTCCTCACTACTAAACATAAAGATATCCGTAAACACCTGCCTATGTTTGTCTTCATGAAGCCAGGGTGTATCTAATATTTCCACACCCGTCATACGTGAAATCTTAAATGTCTTATTCTGTTTCGATACCAATTCATGACAGCGTACATCCTCATTATTGTGCAGCAAGAGAAAAGGTTCTACAAGACGATCCTTAACTGAATGACTATGTGGACTCGAATAACCTATCAAACGAACCGTCTTCTTCTCTGCCATCGCCTTGCGTAACAGTTTCAGGTTACTCTCCATTTGGCGACGAATGGGTGACTCTGCAGACACAGAGAAATTATAAGAACTTTCCAACTTCTGCCTTAGCTGGTTCACCATCTCACTATCATTGCCAGCCATCGTCAATACACTATGGATTGTCTTCACATCTTTATCTGTAAACTGAATCGTTTGCAGCAACTGTGTAAAGAAAGGAGAACGGCGATCAATATGATAATAGCCCTGACTCTTGAACACGATAAAACCAGCATGCTTGATGAAGTCGAGTAGATAATAGAAATTCCTACGCGACAACCTCATCCGTTCACACAACTCTTCGACAGTATAGTTACGTCCGTCTGACAATAGAATCAACAGTTCTAACTGTTTCTTTAATTTATCAAACCTCATTCTTACAATGAATAGATATATAATATATAACGCAGAAACAACACTTTTATTAACCTGTGCAACGCTTTTTTTTTTGATCATAATCTAATATAACTTAGTCCACAAACATTTCCGTCTATAATAAAAGTTTCTTCCGATAGAGAGATAAAAGCTCCTTAACAAACACAAGATTATTATGTTTTTACAAGAATACTTTTATATTGATTTGCTGTCACTTTTAACATTTCACATAACACTACTGGAAACTAACAAGTTAGAAGAACACTTTATGTGACAGTAGTGACAGCAAAAATACAATAAAGAATGCCTGCTATATTACTTGAAAAACCAAATGGACCAAATTAAATAGAGATGACACAAAAAGGCGGAAAGAGACCTAC
Organism: uncultured Prevotella sp.; assembly: GCA_927910885.1. Lineage (GTDB taxonomy): Bacteria > Bacteroidota > Bacteroidia > Bacteroidales > Bacteroidaceae > Prevotella. The sequence goes on from CAKMOD010000133.1 coordinate 26,136, forward strand.
TCTTTCCGCCTTTCTATTTATAAAAACTTACGACTTACTCGTTCTTCAAAAGATCATTATAATCAATCTCGTTCTGTGGAACCACCCAAGTCCACTTGTTACCGAAGTCTACAGCAATAGTTTTAGCAACAGCTGCGTGTGCATTACCACCTTCAGCAAATGAGTGGCGAACAACAGGAATGTTCCAACGCTTGTAATCACTCCATGCAAAGCCTTCACCCCAAAGCTCAACCTCACGGTAATCCTTGATTTCCTCAAAGAGGTCATTACCTGTCTTTGTACAAGTATAGCTTGCATTACGACCAGTTGTAGCATTCAGTTTCACCAATGCAGCCTGTGCATCAGCAGTATTACCCAAGAAGTAATTAGCCTCAGCCTCGATAAGCACCATCTCACTTGAACGGATGAAAGGAACATAACTAACACCTGGCTGTGCAGTTACCCAGAACTTCATGTGACCATCCAAATAGATATAACCAGAAGCGTAAGCTGCAGAGAGGCCAGATATCTGGTGCTTCTTAACTATAGAGTCAGCCTGTGCCAACACACTTTCATTGCCCATACCAATGATACCATAGGTTTGGTTTACCTGTGCATTGTCAGTAATATTAATACTACGGAACTTATCAGCAGTGATAAAGAGCTGCTTACGAGCATCATTATTTGGAATACGAGTAATCAACTCATGACCGATAGTACCAGCACCCGTACTCTGACTACTTGCATAGTAACCATTACAAGCCTCCTGTACACCAAATGCCCAATACCAGTTCTGCTCACTTGCATCGCCATAACTACCAAGAATCCACTCATCATTTGGCTTATAGAAACCAGTAGCGTATGCATCACCAGTCATCAAAGGACGCTTACTCTGCGCCAACTTAGCCTGTGCCAAAGCAGTAGCATAGTCCTGACGAGTCAATGCTGCACGTGCATAAACAGCGTAAGCGGTATTCAAGTCAGGAATCCAACATTCAGCTGTTGAACGTGACACACCACTCTCAGTGAAGAGCTTGATAGCCTCCTGACAGTCCTTGTAAATCTGAGCGTAAGTCTCAGCAAGTGTTGAAGCCTTCAGTTCACCCGTAGAAGTATCAATACGCAAAGGCAATCCCGTAGAGGCACCATTGTTACTATCCTGCCAACGATAGCAGTAATAGTGTGCCAACTTCTCAAATGCGTATGCACGGAAAGTCAATGCAGAAGCCTTGATAAATTTTCTGTCAGCCTCACTACCCGTAGCATTATCAATGTTCGCAAGGAGAGCATTTGCATTGTTAATGATCTGATAGTAATAAGTCCACGCATAAGAATCATAGATACTTGTTGAACGGAAGTGGAATGTTTGATTATGGATAGGAGCCCAACCAGAAGCATAACGGTTATAGTTATAGTTCTGACTTGGGAGATTCTCGTATAGACGGATAATCGCATTCTCACCCGCAAATCCCTGACTATAGTAAGACTGCTGTACACTCATTGACTTTGCAATACCATTCAAGGTATTACGTGCATTACTTGTCGTAGCGTATGCTGCCGACGGCTCTGCCGACTCAGCAGGTGAAACATTGAGATAGTCACTGGAGCAAGATGCTGTTATTGCAGCTACAGCAATTAAAGCCCCTGCTGTGAATTTATTTATTGAATATTTCATATTATTCGTTTTTTAAATTCTACAATATTAGAGATCCACTGTCAAACCGAAGTTGAACACACGTGCAGAAACATAAGTGTTATCACTTCCACCAGAGAAACTATACTGTGGGTTCATACCCTTACGACCTGTGAGTGTGAAGAGATTCTCAACACCAGCCTTTACTGAAACACCACCAAGACCCCACTTTGTTACCAATGCCTTTGGCAAACGATAAGTGAGCATAATATTCTTCATAATGAGATAAGAAGAACTTGTCAACCAACGGTCACTAATAGCATTATTATCATTGCTACCATTGAAATCAAGGATAGGAGTGCCATTAGGATCGATACGGTTAGGAGAAGTAGCTGTCATACCATTAGGGGCACCGCTCCAAGAGTTGAGCACGTCTCTATGAAGTGCTGCTGCAGTAGAAGCAGAAGCAGTAGACATCAATGTTCTATAAGAACCATCCATAGTCTTACCACCAAGGCTATAAGTCATCAACATTGTCAAACTCAAGTCCTTCCAACGAAGGTTAGAGCTAAATGAGCCATAGACAGAAGGAAGAGCTGTACCCGCCCACTTACGGATTGCCTGAGAAGTAGATGTAGTGTACTTTGTTCCATTGATTTCAACGAGGTCACCTGCTGCAGAAGCAGCCGCCTCCTTTTTCGGATCAAGGTCATAGAGAGACTTACCAGTCATCTGATCAACACCTACGAAGTGATAAGTATACCACTCATAAGCAGAGTGTCCCTCAGAATAATTCTGCTGACCATGCAAGATATCTTCACCCTTAGGCAACTTGAGTACCTTATTCTTCAATGTAGTAGCATCGAATGAGAGATTCCATGTCCAATCCTTAGAGCGTACGACATCACCACTCAACATAATCTCGAAACCACGGTTAGAGATAGTACCAATGTTCTGATACTGTGTAAGGTTCTCAATAGCATCATTACCAAAGAATGAACCTGCTGACAATGGGAAACGAACCTCGAAGAGCAAATCCTTAGAACGCTTGTCGAAATAACCCAAGCTGAAGTTCAAACGATCAAAGAGCGTACCCTCAACGCCAAAGTCAAGTGTCTGAGTTGTCTCCCACTTCAAGTCGAGAGCAGCCAACTTCTGACGTACCAAAGCAGGGTTACCACCATTCTTAGTGATGTAATAAAGTGCCTGATAACCATAGAAGTTAACAGCAGCATCGTTACCTACCTCACCGTATGAAGCACGAGCACGTAAAGCATCAACCCACTTTACTTTCTCCATGAACTTCTCTTTCTTGATATTCCAGTTTACACCAGCAGAGAAGAAGTTACCCCAACGCTTATCCTTGTGGAACTTAGAAGAACCATCACGACGAAGAGAGAAGTCAAAGAAGTATTTCTCATCAAAGTTGTAACGAAGACGACCAAGATAAGACTCAGTTCTATAATCCTCAAAATAGCCTTCTGTATCAGTGTTTAATACGAAGTTACTCAGGGCGCGCAAGCCTGCAATAGCAGCATTCGTGTTCATGACACGTGCATACTTACGATTCCAGCTATAATTCTCATGACCGAGAAGAACATCAACATGGTGGAGATTAAAATTATGATCCCAATTCAAGAGTTCCTGTCCTGTATAAGAGATATACTGGTTAGCATACTCTGACAAACGACCGTTGTTAGAAGCACCATCACCAATAACAGGGTTGTTATAGGTCTGACGATTTGTATTAGCATGGTTCAAGTTTACCTTTCCAGACAAAGAGAAGCCGTATGGTAAAGTAATCTTTGTATAAATCAAACCGTCCAAAACGTTTCTACGCACGCGGTCCATGTCCATTGTCATCTCGTATGGGAGGTTACGGTTGCCAAGATACTCAGATGTGGTATCATACTGCTTATTACCATCTGCGTCCAAAGCGTATGTACCATCAGCATTATGCAAATAAACAGGATAAACAGGAGCCATGTAACGAGTTATATAGAATGGGTTAGCATACATATTACCATTTGCATTTGAATTATAGCTTCTTACTGAAGAAGTACCAGAGAGGTTCAAGCCTAACTCGAGCCACTTATTAGCATTATAATTCGTATTGATACGACCTGTAAAACGCTCATATCCAGAGTTCAATGTATAACCCTGCTCATTCAGATAACCAGCAGAAGAATAAATATTATACTTATCACTTGCTACAGCTGCAGAGAGGTTATACTCCTGACGGTGACCAGTGCGCTCAACAGCCTTCTGCCAATCAAGGTCATCATAACCAGCACGCATAGCAGCAGTCAACTTACCATTTGCATCAAAGAGAGCATCATCGGCTCCATTATAGATATTACGCTTCACATAATCAGGCACCAAGTGCTGGGTTGCATAAGTTCCAGCTGCAGCATCTGTAGAAGCGATACCACCAGAGAGCGCATAGTTCTTCATTGCTACCCAAGAAGCTTCCATCCATTCGTTAGCATTCAAACGGTCATATTCTGCAATACCACGTCTGTAGAAACCTTGATCCATCTTCAAAGAAATGTTAGGTTTAGTAGAGAACTTAGCCTTCTTTGTTGTAATCAAGACAACGCCATTAGCCGCACGATTACCATAGAGAGCTGCAGAAGAAGCGTCCTTCAAGACAGACATAGACTCGATGTCGCTTGGATTTAACTCGGCAATATTACCTTCAAATGGAGTACCATCAACAATATAAAGAGGCTGGTCAGCATCCTTAACCAATGTACCCACACCACGGATGTGAATCTTAGGTGTAGCACCAGGTTCACCATAAGAGTTATTTACCTGAACACCAGGGGCAGAACCTTCCAGCGCACCCGTTACAGTTGTACTGATACGATCGCCGATTTTCTTAGAGTCTACAACAGCTACAGAACCCGTAATTGATTGACGCTTAGCAGTACCATAGGCAACAATTACGACCTCTTCAAGATTCTTATCATCAGGTGCTAAGCTAACTTTCATGTTAGTTGTTGCTGTAACTGTCTTTGTTTTCATTCCAACATAAGACACAATCAACTTAACACCTGCAGGTGCTGAGAGACGGAACTTACCATCAACATCTGTTACAGTACCCGTCTGTGTACCAGACACGAGGATAGACGCACCTACTACTGGCTGTCCATCATCTGTGGAGACTACAGTTCCGCTAATCTCTGTTTGCGCCAGCGCTGTTCCTAAACTTAGGAATAGACCGACTAAAACATCATTAGTCTTTTTCCATAAATTCTCTCTTTAATTAATATAATAAATAAACTATTTCAGATTCAAACTATTAATACGTAAGGTATTACAAATTGCATACAATCATGGTACAGATATTTTTTAACACTTCACAAAGATAGTGCACCGCTTTTAAAGTTCCAAGTGGAAATGAAATTTTAATTAATATTTTCACATTTATTAATATTTTGATTTTACAAAACAATAGTTTAGTGTATGAAAATAAATTAATTATTATATATAATAGTACTAAAAACAGCATATTGTAAGTCCAACACTTTTATTCCTTATTAAAACTTAAATTACAGTATAGTATAGAGAGATAAAGAAACTTTAGAGCCAAATCTGGCATTAAATCGTAATATTGATTATTAATATTAATCCTATTAAACAATATCACGCTATCTTTAGAAGAAGTAAATAACTTAACAAACATGCTTAGTAACAATAAAATAAGCCTTTTCTGACAGTAAGTTACACGTAAATAAAGACATATTACATAGTGTTTAGTACTCCGCACCATTGGTGCTAAGGCCTAACACTGTATGTGCTGAGGCTTAGCACCACATGTGCGAAATAACAACACATAACTAAAAAATGGAAAGAAAGAATCCTTATAGTATATTATAAGATATAAAGAACATATTTATCAGGGAATTGTTTACAAGACAGCGTAAACAATATATAAAATAATAAGGACTTAACCTTACATTTACGCTGTTAGAACCACAAATAATGTAAAGTAATCCTATTAGAATAATGTAAATAAAAGTCGCAACTCAATTCGTTGAGGAGAATGAAGTCTAAAACAGATGAATCTCAGATTGGGTCATTAAACAATACCTAATATGATATCATTTTTAGGTTCTTCCGAAATATGGAGTGATAAATTAAGCCTACTAACATATAAAAGTCACACAGAGAGGGGGAGAACACGGAGGTGAAAAGCAGACAATCTCACGGAGGTGCCGAAGGCACAAAGAGCGACAGAGCCGTAGTGTACGTGTTGCTGATAGCTTTGGTAATAAACGAATAAACGTTTTAAGAAATCTTGCAAACCACTGCTTTGTAATGAAGTAAACAAAAATATTAATAAAACTCATAAATATTCTCTGTTCCTCCACGCACCAACGGTGCCTCTATGCCTAACGATTGCTACTATATAAAACCTCTGTGCTCTCCATTGCTCTGTGTGACCATTCTTCAAAGTTCTAATCTCAAAAGGTATCTATCCAAATTGCTGAAGATACGTAGGAAAAACCTTAAATTATTCGTTACACTTAGAGACCGCTGTGCATTTATTACAATTGCACCATGATGATTGCCTTAAACTTTTCATCATTATTTAGTTACTCAATGACTAACAATGACTTATAAAACACGCCTACCATTACGAGGAGTAGCCGTAAACGCAATTACAAAAGTAATGGACCCAAAACAAAGAGTTACAAGCTTCTTCTTACATACTACCTTCTGACTGACCTTTCTTAAATCGAGAATACCACTAAAAGAAGAAGAAGTAATATGCTTAAAGAATTACTAAACAGTATTATAGCTCAACTATGCCAGCTCAATTTATCCTTGTTATAATGGAAGATATGCTCAGAGATGCGAATGCAGAAGGAGCGATAGCTAATGCGAAATCTTAATCCTTGTTTTAATGGAAGATACTCTCAGAGTTAATTAAAGGCTCAGAATTAGGAGCTTACAAGACAGTCTTAATACCTTGTTTTAATTGGAAGATACCTCTCAGATGCAAGAGGCATTTGCACAATGAGATTAAACAGAGTACGTTAATCCTTGTTCTAATGGAAGATACTCTCAGAGATTTCACTGTCAGCATTGCTGCTA
>CAKMOD010000134.1 GCA_927910885.1 uncultured Prevotella sp.
CGGGAGATTTCTCCACATCTTAATTTACATTATTTATCTCATGAAAAACGTCAAAGCAGATCTCATAAGGATGTAAAAGAAACAATCGAACACAGTGGTTTTAAGCTGTAGAGAACGTCATATCAGTGGGATATTAGACAAACTTCCACAGCCACCATAAAAAGAAAAGATGCCATATCCAACGTGTGGATACAGCATCTTCATTAATTGTTAGTATGTGAAAAGCAGCTTTTTTACTGCTAATCAACACAACCCAAAAAGACTTTTTACTTCACTCTCTCCTCTGGTGCAAGCATGTGCTCTGGTGACAAGATAGCATCAAGTTTCTCCTTTGAAAGGAGGTTATGCTCAAGTACGAGGTCATAAACAGATCCACCAGTCTCAAGGGCTTCCTTAGCAATCTTCGTACTGTTCTTATATCCGATGTATGGATTCAGTGCTGTCACAATACCGATAGAGTGTTTCACCATCTCAAGGCAGCGATCCTTATTCACCGTGATACCATCAATACACTTCTCACGCAGCGTGTCCATAGCATTTGGCAACCAAGTAAGGTCCTCAATGAGACATTCTGTGATGATTGGCTCCATTACGTTCAGCTGCAGCTGTCCAGCCTCAGCAGCAATCATAATGGTTGTATCATTACCGATAACCTTGAAACAAGTCTGGTTTGTTACCTCTGGAATAACAGGGTTCACCTTACCCGGCATGATACTTGAACCCGGTGCCATCGGTGGGAGATTGATTTCATTCAGACCGCAACGAGGACCAGAAGCCAACAAACGAAGGTCGTTACAAATCTTAGAAAGCTTAACAGCCAGACGCTTCAAAGCACTTGAATAGCTTACATAAGCACCAGTGTCAGGGGTAGCCTCAACAAGGTCAGCACCAGCAACGAACTCCATTCCTGTCAATTCACTGAGTTTCTCTGCACAAATCTTTGGGAAACCAGGAGCAGCGTTCAGACCCGTTCCGATAGCAGTACCACCCATATTGATTTCATGCAAGAGAGCAGCATTACGATTAAGGTTGGCAATCTCCTCTTCCAACGTATTGGCAAAGGCATTGAACTCCTGACCGCTTGTCATAGGAACAGCGTCCTGAAGCTGTGTACGACCCATCTTAATAACGTGCTTAAACTCCTCACCCTTTCTGCGGAAAGCAGCAATGAGTTCGCTCAGAGAAGCCACAAGTTTCTTGTTTAGAAGGATCATTGTCAGACGAATAGTAGTTGGATAGACATCATTCGTTGACTGACCACAGTTAGCATGGTCGTTAGGAGAACAGTACTGGAACTCACCTTTCTTGTGACCCATAATCTCACAAGCACGGTTAGCAATTACTTCATTGGCATTCATGTTGACAGATGTGCCCGCACCTCCTTGTACCATATCGGTCACAAAGTTCTCGTGCATCTTGCCATCAATCAACTCACGGCATGCCTGAGCCATCGCATCAGCCACCTCGTCACTGATTTCACCGAGCTGACGGTTAGTTTCTACGGCAGCCAATTTAACGTAAGCAATCGCAACAACATAGTCTGGATAATCACACATACGCTTACGCGAGATGTGATAGTTGTTGATAGCACGCTGAGTCTGCACACCATAATAAGCCTCTTCTGGAACTTGAAGTTCACCTAAGAGGTCGCTTTCTACACGAAATTTCTTTTCTTCCATGATTTGATTTTGATAAAGTTAGCGTTGTTCTCTTTCACTAACGGGAAGAGAATGGATTGTTTCTTTTATTGATAAAAATACCTTTCAGTATCTTTCTTATCTCTTTTCTTTTCTCTTTTTAATAGGCCTTGATTCTGTACATAAAGCCCAATTCGATGCGATTAGTATTGTACTTATCCAAGCCTACATCATCCTTATAGGTTACTTTCTTACCCACATAGGCTAAGAAGACACGGAGGTCTTGACTCTTGACAGGGTAATACTCCACACTACCCACATAGCCATAGCTCTTACGGAAGTCCTTGAAGCGGTCAATCTTTGTGACACTTGCTGTCTCATACATTCCTTTCAGCATCAAATTCCAGCGTGAGACAAACTGCCAGTTGAGCTTTGTTACGAAGGAATTATAATGTATATCGCTCATCCATACATTACCAGTATATCCAGAGAATGAACTCCCCAATTCGTTTGTCGCTATGCCCAAACGGTCGATTCCATCGTTTTGAGCCATATAATCAAAGTAACATTGCAGTCTGTCTAACTGTAGTTTCTGTCCCAAGATGAGAATATGACTATACTTATGTTTCGCCTCTCCTTGTATTCCCCATGACCAACGTGTATGCAATCTGTCGTTCAGAAAACTTCCATTCCAGTTCAGACAGTAAGCAAGTGGGTTACGAGGCTTCTCCAACAGTCTACTATATGTACCATCACCCTCGATGGATACGGCATTATTACCATATACCTCACTAAACTTTTCGTTGTGAGAATTGGTAATACCAAGTACAAACTCCTGTGACGGAACAGGCTTATATACGGCTGTAACACCTGCCATATAACAATCCATAGAGCCCGTCATATCAGAGAACTGATAGATATAGACAGGATTTTCATCCACTTCAAAACCGCCAAGACTCTGACAAACCTTTCCAGCTTCAAGGCGGAACTTATCAGAGAACTTATAACCAATCATCATGATATCGGTTGCCTTAGCAAGATTATCCTCACTTCTCGCCTCTGTTGTATTGTTCAGACGATGACACAAACGATAGTAGAGCTTATCGGTTAGGTTACCTTTGACTTCTAAACGGAGGTGCTTATTCGTGAAACCTGTACTCCACTGGTGGTCTGCATCCGATACTACCTGCGCATTAGCAGCATAGTTGATGTAGACATTAAACATATCATTGCTTTTCTTTAGGTGCGCTACCTCTTCAGCAAGCGACTTAAATCGACTATCATCGATACCATAACCGTGGTTGTCCTGTGCGTTTGCACCAAGAGAAAGAGCAAGCAAACAGGTACACAACAGCGTCTTCTTCATCTTGATATATGTTTTATTTCGTTCTTTTTTAAGGATAAACTCAAATAATAAAATGGGCTGACTCAACCCACAGTCACACTCACCAAACTTCATATAGCTGGAAAAACCGAAGTAACCCTGCTAAAACTAAGGCTATAAGCCTATTCCGTGAGCGTTATGTTCTACGTAATGGTTTGTATCACAAAAGTAGAAAAAATATTGATAGGTTTTACAAATACCATAAACAAAAGCAAGGCGTTTAACATTCTTTAGTATCATATCGAAAGCCAAAGATATAGTTATCGTGAATGTAGGCGGAACTAAGGTGACATTATGACAAGTAAAGCTATAAGCTAAGACCGTATGAAGATGACAAAAACTATACTTTATCAACTCTGTCAAATAACACTGAGTTATCTCAAAATAATTGCTTTTATCAGTAAAAACATTGGTTATAAAGACGATAAGTAGTGGGAAATGACAAATTATTATGAATTTCCTAACACACTTCAGAAATAATCGCTACTTTTGCAGAAGGTAAACTGCACCCACCGAAAGGACTGGGTAATAAATCAGTTATGAGTAAACGATTGCTTTTCACACTTGGAACACTGCTATTGCTTTCTACAACTGCAACGGCGCAAGACCATATCAACCCCGAAGATCGTGTGGTAGATATGGACTCTCCTACGTTTGTACCTATGGTCCACATCGGGAAGGCAAAGGTGGGAGCCGACAGCATTCAATATGTCAGAACAAGCAAAGTTTACGTCTTCCCACCGCTCGAATTCAAGAATAAGGCGCAAGAAACAGCTTACTATCGATTGGTTTATAACATCAAAAAAGTATTGCCAATAGCCAAGGAGTGTAACCAGATTATTCTCGAAACGGGTGCTTATCTTGAGACGATTCCTACTAAGAAAGAACGTGACGAACACATGAAGAAGGTGGAGAAAGAAATCTGGAACACCTATAAGCCACGTATGAAAAAACTGACTTTCACGCAAGGAAAACTGCTTATCAAGCTCATCGATCGTGAGTGTAATTCAACTTCATACGAACTTGTACAAGCTTTCCTCGGTCCTGTGCGAGCAGGTTTCTATCAGGCTTTTGCTTGGGCTTTCGGTAGTAGTTTGAAGAAACGCTACGAGCCAAATGGAGCTGACAGACTTGTAGAGCGTATTGTCTTGCAGGTTGAGGCTGGACAGTTATAATCCAATCTCCCCTTTATTTTGGTTTAAGAAGATACAAAATAAAACGCTGAAAAGGCTGAATAAAAAAGGCGTAGAGCTGTTCTAAAACAACAACTCTACGCCTTTTTCGAATTATTTTCATGAAATAAATATTTTCTTCATGAAAATAAATATTTCTTTTCACGCAAATAATTTCTTTTTTCATGAAAATAATTCTCAAGACATACCTTTTAAAGAATTGAGAAGAGAGATAAAAGGCGATTATTACAGCCTAAAAAAAACTACATTAACAGCCTCTTATAAGTATAGTACACTCTCATTACCCTCGTTGAAAAGTAAGTCAAGAATACTAAGGTTGGACAGGAAGCCAAACTTCTGTTGATAAACTTGATAGTAACGACGAGGAACAAAGTCGCTGTCAACACCTGGATGCTTCGGACGAATTATCTCTCTGAAATCAACGGTTCCATCGGGAATATCTTTTTGATAGACATCTGTACGGCGTATACAAGGTATAATGTCAATAAGTTCGCACATTTTTAGCATTATCTCCCAATTGAAATCATAGAGATACTTCCACTTTCGCTCGAAGAACGGGCGTATATCATCTTCATAATATTCAAAGAACGGACTCTCGCCATAAGACGACAGCAGCGCATTCCAGTGCTGGTGACGCCAATTGTCATGGTCGCTGATACGCACATCCTTCATCGGACACTTCGTATTCTCAAACTTCTCGACAGGAATAGAGAGGGTTTGTGGACCATTTGCAGAAGCGATTACACAACGATTACGATAGGTCTGCTTAACAAAGTTATCATGTTGCTCTATCAGACAGCTGTCATAGCGGTTCAACTTCTGATACCATTGAATAGGCGAAAAGTAAGCAGAGGAGAGCAAGACCTCCCCAAGTCCCTCCGAAGGAGGGGATGTCAAGTTACCGATGTCGGTCTTATTTGAATTGACAATGTTATTGTTATCAGAATATGCCATAACAGTTTTACGTATAATATGATTGAACGATGACAAAAAAGGAGGGGATGTGTAACGTTTACCAAACACAGGTAACTTGCACATCCCCTCCTTTGGAGGGGCTTGGGGAGGTCCTTTGAGGCACCTACTTAATATTATCCACCCAGTTAAACAGTCTGTGCCAACGGATACCACCGAAGCCCTTACGGTCTGGATCGCTTGACCACCAGATGAAGATTGGCTTACCTACGACATGATCCTCTGGTACAAAGCCCCAAAAACGACTATCGGCAGAGTTGTGACGGTTATCACCCATCATCCAGTAATAGTCCATCTTAAAGGTGTAGCTATTAGATAGTTTACCGTTGATATATATCTTTCCGTTCTTAACCTGCAAGTCGTTGCCCTCATATACCTTGATACAACGCTCATAAACAGGGAGGTTCTCCAATGTCAAAGTAACCGACTTACCCTTGCAGGAATCCATACTGGACCATAGTTATCACGTGTCCAGCCTGTAAAACCATTGAGTGGATAGTTTAGACCAGAGTAGAGGTCCTTATCTGTTACAGGACGGATAGACTGTACAAGCCCCTGACGCTTCAGCTCAGCAACGGCTCGTTTGGTCAATGGCATATAACCATCGTAAGACAGAATATCCTTATTAAGCACGTTACCTTGGCTCAAGTCATATCCATGTAGACGGCTAAGGCTCTGTACATCCTCATCACTGATTTCTAAATCCTTACGAAGTTCGTCGTAACGTTCTCCTATGAAATCAGAAACAGCGATGTTTTTAAACTTAATAAAATAGGTATATTCAACTTTCTCTGGCTCTTTATTTGCCTTTCCGTCAATATAAACAATCTTGTCCTTAATCTGCAAGGTCTGTCCAGGAAGACCCACACAACGCTTCACATAGTTCTCACGACGATCGGTAGGACGCCAATCCAAAGCGCCAAAAGTACCTGCATTTCTTACGATATAAGCTCTACCCGTAGCGTATGCCTTATCGAAGAAAGCACGCTGTTGGAGTGTATTCATTGCTGACAGATTGATATTAGGGTTCTGTTGTGCAAGGAAATTCGTACCCATTGTATAGACATCATAATAGTAATCATTACCCTGATAAGCAGGCTCACTCATGATAGTATCACCTGCAGGGAAGTTGAATACAACGATATCATTCAACTGAATCTTACCCAAACCCTTCACACGACGATAGTCCCAATGTGGCCACGAGATATAGCTCTTAGTATTGATAATAGGTAAGGTGTGCTGTGTCAGCGGCATTGTCAATGGTGTCTCAGGAATACGAGGACCATAGCTTACCTTCGACACAAAGAGGTAATCGCCCGTAAGGAGCGACTTCTCAAGGGAAGAAGAAGGAATAACGTAGTTCTGGAAGAAGAAAAGATTGATGAAATACACTGCTACCAATGCGAAGACCAGTGCATCTACCCATCCCATAATGAAGCGGATAGGTCCTTCAGAATCCTTCCACCACTGCCAACGAATCTTCTTTGTGATATACACATCAAAGATAAATGGAACTACTAACAATCCCCACCAACTCTTTACCCAGAACAGGAAAAGGAGGTAGAGTACAAGAACACAAATAAACTTTGCCCATTGCTTCTTTGGATTCAGGGCTGCTTTTTCTTTATCAATCATGATGGTGATAGGTGGTGGGTGGTGAGTGATGGGTGGTGATGAAATGTTGGAAGTTCAAATACTGGATAATGAGATATATGATGGTGCATGATAAATAACTATTAGTTTTGAAAACTATCAGTAATCATCAACACCCAACACCCAGCACCCAACACCCAAGTTTAAAACTTAAATAAATCGCTCGTTGTAAGCAAACCAGTGTGATCTTTGGTGTATTCAGCTGCTAAGACAGCACCCAATGCAAAACCCTTACGGCTGTGAGCATCGTGCGTAATGGTGATCTTATCAGCCTCAGAGTCATAACTGATGCTATGAATACCGGGCACTTCATCGCGACGAATAGACGCGATAGGCAACTCGTTGGCTGCAACCTCATTGCTACCCGACTCCGTACCATCAGCTGCGTGCTGGAAGCCCTTCACCCACTTATCTTTGCGATCAAGGTCGTTAAGAATCTCTTCTGCAAGGGTTATGGCTGTTCCTGATGGTGCATCGAGTTTGTGCACATGGTGTACTTCCTCCATCTCAACGTTATACTGTGGAAAACCATTCATTATCTTTGCCAAATAACGGTTGACAGCTGAGAAAATAGCAACGCCAATAGAGAAGTTACTTGCCCAGAACAAAGTCTGACCACCTTCGGTACACATACGCTCAACCTCAGCCTTATGGTCCTGCATCCAGCCCGTAGAGCCACTGACAACCTTCACATTATGCGCAAAAGCACGCTGATAATTAGCAAAGGCAGCCGTAGGATTTGTAAATTCAATGGCTACATCAGCCGATGCAAAGGCAGGAGAATCGAAGTCCTCTATATTGTCAACATCAATAATACTTACAATTTCGTGGCCACGCTCAAGGGCTATCTGTTCTATCATACGTCCCATCTTGCCATAGCCTATCAATGCTATTTTCATAATTAATCTGAATTAAAACATTGCAAAGGTAGCTGATTTGCGGCATAAAACAAAATAAGTTCACGTATTTTTAAATAAGGTATAGGCAAGTCAAGAGGTGACTTTTACGTATAGAGCAATAGGCAAGATGCAACCTATCTTCTCATTTTCTATTGATGTGTTGACGCCCCGCACGTCTGGTGCGGAGGCTCAACACCAATAGTGCGAAGGCTTAACACCACTGGTGCTGAGCACTAAGGAGAGAGAAACTATGATGCGAAATAATAAGAAAAATACCTTGATAATACTACTGATTTTATCAATTTCTTTGTATATTTGCGTACTGTTACAAACCAAGAATCTTTTATGGAACAACTCATCCACTACGTATGGAAGCACAAGCTGTTTCCGTTGACAGAACTTAAAACTACTGACGGACAGGAGGTGGAGGTAATTGACTCCGGACTACATAATCATAACGCTGGACCTGACTTCTTCAATGCAAAGGTGAAGATTGGCGGTACGCTGTGGGTGGGGAATGTGGAGATACACGATCGTGCGTCCGACTGGTTTCTACACAGACACGACCGCGACCCAAACTATAACAATGTTATCCTTCACGTGGCTGAGTCTATCGACGTTGATGTTAAGACACGAGAGGGCGATTATCCGCCACAGATGCGACTGCAAGTGCCAACGGCTGTGCGAGAACATTACGAAGAACTGCTCACAACTGACGAATATCCTGCTTGTTATCGTATCATTCCAAGTCTGTCAAAACTAATGATTCATTCGTGGATGAGTGCCTTACAGACGGAAAGGTTGGAACAGAAGACAGAGGCGATAGCCCAACGAGTGAAGGATTGTGACGGCTCTTGGGAAGCAGCCTACTTCGTAACACTTGCCCGCAACTATGGTTTCGGCATCAATGGAGACGCTTTCGAGACATGGGCTAAGTTGATTCCTTTGCAAAGTGTGGCTCATCATCGAGACAATCTCATGCAGATTGAAGCCTTCTTCTTGGGACAAGCTGGATTGTTAGATACAGCAGCTATCCCCGAACGATACCAACAGCAGGCACTGAACGATAGCTATTTCACTGAGTTGAAAAGTGAATATCAGTACTTAGCACATAAGTTTGGACTACAAGCGATGGACGCTAATCAATGGCGGTTCCTCCGCTTACGACCACAGAACTTTCCGCATATCCGCATCGCACAACTTGCTCGACTCTACTATGAACAGCGGGCAGGATTGTCACAGTTATTGGAGTGTGAGAGTGTAAAGCAGGTGCGAAAACTATTAGCAACACAAGTAACTCGTTATTGGGAAACGCATTATGTCTTTGGTGAAGAGAGCGTAAAGAGCGAGAAGAAACTATCAGCAGCATCGTTAAATCTGCAGATTATCAATACCGTTGCACCGATCCTCTTCGCATACGGCAAACACAAGAACGCAGAGAAATACCGTGAACGTGCCTTCGACTTCCTCGAAGCATTAAAAGCAGAGGATAATCACATCGTAAGGATGTGGAAAGAAGTGGGGTTAATGGTAGAAACTGCGGCCGATTCACAAGCCCTTATACAACTTAAGAAGGAGTATTGCGACCGAAAAGATTGCCTCCGCTGTAGGATAGGTTATGAGTATCTGAAGGGGAACTCATCATTAAAGGGTTAAGAGAATTGGGATAATTAGGCTAATGGGGCATATAAGGCTAATAGGCCTAATAAGCCCAATAAAATCCTAAAAACAACATAGATTATGGAAAAGAAGAAATACATCTTTGAGACAAGACTGGATGTTCGCGACTATGAGTGCGATATCCAAGGTATCGTTAACAATGCAAACTACCTGCATTACACCGAACATACACGCCATAGATTCCTCAAATCATTGGGCGTTAGTTTCTCTGAACTGCACGCAAAAGGCGTTGATGCCGTTGTAGCACGTATGCAACTCACATATAAAGTGCCGTTTACTTGCGATGACGAGATTATCTCACGTATGTCATTAAAGAAGAACGGACTACGCTGGGTGTTCTCTCACGACCTCTTCCGTGCCAGTGACGAACGCCTCTGTTTCCATGCAGATGTAGACCTTGTGACGCTCATCAATGGTAGATTGGGCAGTAGCAAGGAATACGATGAAGCGTTTGCAAGAGTATTGTAAAAGTTTATTTACTCCTTAAGTCTTCCCCTCTTTCGGGGAAGGTGGGGAGCTACTACCTACCATTACCTACACCATGGAAGCCTTAAACTCAATCCTACTGACCCGACTTACTCGCTTTAACCTCAGCGAATTGGCTGAACTTTACAAGCGAGCAGGCTCTGCTACGGCTGTCATAGAACATAAAAGAGACATCAGAGAGATTCTTCCTGAAGCCTCAACGCATCTCATACAAGCCTTGAAAGATGTTGACAGCCTGAGAGAATGGGCTGAACAAGAATTAGAATACGACCATCTACATAATATTGAGCCTATCTGTATGAATGATGAATGCTATCCACAGCGGCTCAAGGAGTGCACAGATGCACCTATCCTACTCTATTATCTCGGTAATGCCGATCTCAACAATCGACACGTTATCAATATTATCGGCACACGACACTGCACCACCTACGGGCAAGATATTATCCGTTCGTTTGTCAGAGAACTGAAAGTTCTTTGCCCTGATGTACTCATCTTCAGCGGATTAGCATACGGTGTGGACATCCATGCACATCGAGCTGCCTTGGAGAATGGCTTTGAAACCATCGGTGTATTAGCACACGGACTTGACGACATTTATCCTCGTGGACACAGAGAGACAGCCCTAAAAATGATAGAACAAGGTGGATTGCTGTCGGAATATACCACGCATACGCAGCCCGTTGCCCGCAACTTCGTACAGCGTAACCGTATCGTGGCAGGTTGTGCAGATGCAACAATCCTCATAGAATCGGCTGCGAAGGGTGGAGGACTTATCACCTGCAGTATCGCTCGTAGCTATGGACGGGAAGTATTTGCCTTCCCTGGCTCTGTTCATTCGGATTATAGCGAGGGCTGCAATAACCTTATTCGTGACAATGGTGCAGCTCTCATCACATCAGCAACAGACTTTGTGAAGGCGATGGGATGGGATGATGCTATCAAATTGGAGCAGGCACAACAACGAGGAATTGAACGAACGCTTTTCCCTGATTTGTCTTCAGAAGAGGAAGCTATCGTTCGCGTGCTCGCTAAAAACAATGACTTGCAGATTAATCTCTTGTCTATTCAAGCGAATATTCCTATCGCAAAGCTCACAGGACTCCTCTTTACGCTGGAAATGAAAGGGGTTATTAGGGCTATGGCTGGCGGGTGTTATCATCTTTTAGCATAGGATCTTAATACCATAAAAGTAGCTAATACTGAAAAAAAGGGCATTTCTTTGCCACAAATCTATCCTATCTTCCGTCTCTATAGATGTGAACGAAAACTGAATCACCAACCTAATTAATTATCAAGACAATGAGAACAACAATCTTTTCTATCGCATTCGCTGTAGCTATTCTATGCTCAAGCTGCACCGTAAAAGCAAACCCAACGAGTCTCATCACACAACCTAAGAATGATGAGATAGGGTCTATTTTCAAAGAGTTTAAGAGTGGAAATAACGTCACTTACGTCAACTTGCCTAAGACTCTCATAAAGCTTGGACTGAAGGCTGCCGACGACAAGACTGCTAATGCACTCGCTGAGCAAATCGACGGACTGCAAATTTTAACTTTTGAGAAGGCTGATCAAAGGCTAAAAGACAACTTATACAACCGTATCAGTAAGTTGGAATCACAGGGATATGAGCCTATGGTGAAGGCAAATGAGGACGGCGAAAAGGTCAGAATCTTCATTAAAGGTAACGAAAAGGAAGTGCAGAGCCTTGTTGTCTTCGCTATGGACAAAGAAGACTGCTCACTCATCAATATCGTAGGACATATCAATCCAGCTAACATTGAGGATATCGTAAAGTCACAGACAAAGTAAACAAGGACACATTATGAAACGGTTTATCATCATAGGCATCCTTACTCTCAGTACATTATCAGCCTCAGCGCAGAGCGTAAAAGGACTAATTGAACAATATAGGCACGAGAAAAACATTATTCACCTTCATATAACACCTGCCTTAATGTCGTTCTTGAAGGTGCTTGCTAAAAGCCATTCGGACGATTCCAAGGCTCTGAAAGCGGTGTCATCCTTTCGTATACTTGTCTTTGACGACTGTGATTCGATTGTAAAAAGTCGTTTTAGAAACACGGTTCAGACCTTCCATCCTAAGGGATATACGCCAATCATCTACAATAAGCAGGCAGATGAGACTAATTATGTTTACCTCAAAGAAAAGAAAGGGTGCATTCGTGAAGTGCTCATTCTTGCTATTGACAAACAAGATGGCGCCATTGTGCGGATTAAAGGTAAGATAAGTCCTAACGATGTCGACTCTGTTGTGAAAGAAAGTACCAACAAGAAGAATCTGAAAAGCTATAAGTTATAGGGCGGACAACCTTACATCATAGCCGATTATTGTCTAAAACGCACATCTGCCTATGCAAGCAAGCGAATTCAAACAGCTATTCCTACCCTGCCATCGGAAACTCTTTTCGGTGGCATATAGGCTGATGAGCAACGCTCAAGCTGCTGAGGATATGGTGCAAGAAACCTTCCTAAAACTCTGGATGCAGCGTGATAAGATGGGAATGGTGGATAATCCCGAGGCTTATAGCATAACAGTACTACGTCGACTCTTCTATGACAAGATGAGAGCAGGACACCTTCAAGAAGTCGACAAAGATGTGGGAAGTCTACAAATCACCTCATCACAGAACATAAGTAGACAATTAGAGCAGGCTGACGAATACCAACGCGTAAGGCAGTTGATTTCCCATCTACCCGAACCACAAGCTAAAATCATGCTGATGCGTGATGTTGAAGACCGCAGTTTTGAGGAAATCAGCATCGAAACAGGGCTTACGGAGGTGAATATAAGAAGTATTCTCAGCCGTGCCCGTAAGAAAATTAGAGAACAAATAAAAGCAATGAGATATGATAAAGACTGAAGATATAAAGCGTTTACTTGACCGATACTACGATGGAATGACCACCAAAGAGGAGGAGAAGGCGCTGCGCACCTACTTCAACGGCAGTGATATCGATGCCAGTTTGACGGAGGAACGCATCTTCTTCACGGCTCTTCAGTCTTCTGAATGTCCTATACCAGCAGGAATAGAGGAACGACTTAGTCGTCAGATTAACCAGTGGAACACCTTAGAAATCACTAATCGTCGTGCGATAAGGCATATCAACCTACGCTGGGTAGTAGGGATAGCAGCCAGTTTGTTGCTTCTCTTTGCTGCAGGAGCTATCGTTTACCAAAACGAGAATAAGTCTCCACAAACTGAACAGGATACCTATACTAACGCTAAAGACGCTTACGCCGAGACGTCAAAAGCACTGATGAAATTCTCAAAGACGCTCAATAAGGGAATTGACGCTACCGAGAACATCACTAATAAAACAAGGGATTAGATTATGAAGAGAATTATTTTAACGCTTTGTATGACTATGATAGCCTGTATAACGGCATTTGCCCAAAAGGCATTGTTCGATAAATACAGCGAAACGGATGGTGTCTCCACTGTCTACATATCACGTAATATGATGCGAATGATGGGCAATGTGAAAGCAGGTAACAAGGATATCAGCAAGATTGCAGGCCGCCTCGACTATCTGCAGATACTCTCCTGCGAACGTCCTTCACTGATTCCTTCTATCAAGAAGTCTGCCCAAAGTATCTTCAATCAACAAAAGTATTCGATTGTAATGCAAGTCAATGAGGGGGGCGAACATACTACTATCTACGAGCGACATTACCCGAATGGAAAGAACGAGTTTGCCCTACTCGCCATAGAACGCAATGAAATTACAATTATCAACCTACTTGGTAATATCTCGTTACAGGATATTCAAGGAATAGCTGGTGGGAAATAATCCCCCAGCTTTTTTTGGATATATAATAGAAATGAAGTACTTTTGCAGAAAATAAGCTGCATTCGGCAAAGTTAAAGCAAGCTTTACTTTGTGCTCATTGGCAATATTTTTGCAGAAAATAAACAAATGAAAATAGGTATATTCGTTGGAAGCTTTGATCCATTTACAATAGGACACGACTCTATTGTACGCCGCGCCTTGCCCCTCTTTGATAAGGTTGTGATTGGTGTTGGTGTCAATGAGCGGAAGAAGTATATGCTCAGTACGGAGGAACGAACCGAGCGTATAGCACGACTATATGCTGACGAGCCAAAGATTGAAGTAAAGGCATACAGCGACCTCACCATAGACTTTGCTCGAAGAGAGGGAGCCGAATATATCATTAAGGGTGTACGTAACGTAAAAGACTTCGAATATGAGCGCGAACAAGCCGATATCAACCGACGCTTGAGCCGTATTGAAACCATCTTATTCTACGCAGAACCACAATTAGAAAGTATCAGCTCAAGCGTTGTAAGAGAGCTGAACAACTTTGGAAGAGACATCACAGAGTTCCTACCAAAGGGATATTAACGATTAGAAAGATGCTCACAAGGCACATTGATAAAACAAGAACACGATGATAACATATAGTGCTGAAGGCGTTAAGATGCCTAAAATCAAGAAACGAGAGATTACTCGTTGGATTAAAGCTGTTGCTGCAACCCATGGACGAAAGGTTGGAGAAATTGGTTATATGTTCGTAGATGACGAGAAGATTCTCGAAGTTAACAACGAGTATCTTGGACATGATTACTATACAGACATCATCACCTTCGACTATGATGAGGATGATGTGCTCAATGGTGACCTCGTTATCTCGCTTGACACGGTCCGCACTAATGCCGAACTGTTCAAGAAGTCATACGAAGACGAGCTTAACCGAGTTATCATTCATGGTATCCTTCACCTCTGTGGTATCAATGACAAGGGTCCTGGTGAACGTGAGATTATGGAAGAAAACGAAAATAAAGCTCTCGCTCTATTAAAGGAAATGAGTGGCGAATTATAAGCTTTTATTATATTATAGGTAATGTTTCCCACATTAAAAAGTAAAGGGCTGGAATCCAATTTTGGGTTTCAGCCCTTATTGTTTATCTGCTCTTCTTTGTCAAAAGCCATATCTAAATCCAAATCAATCATTAGACCACAATATTCATGATTCTTACTTTGAGTATTGTTTCCTACAGCTTTAATTTCTTTTCGACATCGTGTCTATCTTTGTAACTTGACATTGTTCGCTACGCCTGCGTTGCAAAGACAGTTTAATCTGTACGACAACAAAACAAAAATATGTTTATGCTCTGATGACTGATTTAGGATAAACAAGAGAAAGGAATAGTGTTAGGACCTAACAAACCTCTTCTTGCCGTGCTTAGCATTACTTATAAGCTATCTATTCATGCTCCGCACGTGATGTGCGGAGCATTAGCACGTATGGTGTGGAGGCTTAGCACATGTTGTGCGGAGGCTTAGCTCTCTGTGAAAAAGATGTATTGTGATGGAGAATAACTTATAAATTTACGTGTGAGTTAGTCTAAGTTGCAGAGTAATTATAGGGATAATTAACCCCAGTTTGTTCGATAATAAAATAAAATCTGTTTAGACTCTAACGGCTAATTGGGGGTTAGATAGAAACAAAAAAGGTGCTTAGTTGGAAGTCCAATTAAGCACCTTTTCTTATATTATTAGCCAAACAAGGCATATTATAAAACAGACTAAACCCTTTAAAGAGCGTATGATGCAGCCTTTCTATTTACCCGTAGCAAGTTCAACAGCTTTGGTGACAATATCACTCTGCTCATTCCATATACGGAAATACTCGTTCATATCCCAGATATCACGGGCAGTAAGAGCCTTGAGTTGTAAAGCTATATGAGGAAGTGTTTCCTTTAATTCGGCAGCATCCTTAGGCTCTACCTTTTCTTTCTTTCCCTCTGCTACGATTTCATCGAGTAACGACTGCGGTACCACATAACCCTTATTAAACGCGTCAAACGAACTGTATTGCGCCTTCAAAGCCTGACGATTAGCATCGGCATATTTCAAATATGCATTTATGATAATGCTCTTTGTTGCCAACATACGATGATAACGTGTGAACTTTGCGGTATCAAGTGGAACGAAGTAATCAGGCATAATGCCACCGCCTCCATAGACAACACGATGCTTGCGGATGGTGTAATACTTCAAAGAATCAGAGAATTGAATACTGTCTGGATTGGTCAACTCTCCATGCTTAAATCGTTTCTCGATATCCATCTCGTAATCCTTCAGGTCGCCTTTTGTATAAGGTTTTTGAATACAACGACCACTTGGCGTGTAATAATGGGCTATCGTCAGACGAATCATACTACCATCAGGGAGGTCGAACGGACGCTGTACAAGTCCTTTACCAAAGGTTCTGCGGCCCACAACCGTTCCACGGTCATTATCTTGAATAGCACCAGTGACAATCTCAGCAGCCGAAGCCGAAAGTTCGTTCACCATTACATAAACCTTTACATCCTGCAAACGTCCGTTACCAATTGCCTTGAAATTCTGGCGACGAGCACGACGTCCTTCGGTGTAAACAATCATGTCATTGTCCTTGAGAAGCTCATTTGATATCTGAACAGCAGACTGAAGATAACCTCCGCCATTGTCTTGTAGGTCGAGAAGTAGGGTCTTCATTCCCTTCTTTTTCAGTGAGTCAACAGCCGACATGAATTCGTCATGGGTCTTCATTCCGAAGCTTTCAATTCGGATATACCCTACATTAGGACGAATCATATAAGAAGCATTGATGGTATGAATAGGTATCTTAGCACGTGTAACAACAAAGGTCAACACACCTTTCACGCCACGACGTACAATCCCCAACTTCACTTTCGTTCCCTTCTTACCACGCAACATCTTCATAATGTCGATACGTGCCATCTTTACACCAGCGATAGTAGAGTCGTTCACACTGACGATACGGTCACCAGCAAGGATGCCCACCTTCTGAGATGGTCCATTGACAACAGGTTGGATAACGACAAGTGTATCCTCAATCATATTGAACTGCACACCAATACCCTCAAAGTCGCCCTGCAGCGGTTCGTTCATCGCTTTGGTTTCCTTTGCATCGGTGTACGTAGAATGTGGGTCGAGCTTCTCAAGCATACCCCTGATAGCATCCTCCGCTAACTTCTGCTCGTTCACAGAGTCCACATAGAAGTTCTTAATTGCCATCTCTGCCAACTGCAGTTTGCGTAAAGGAGAGTCGTTACTCTGCTGCGCCGACAAAGGTAAAAAGGTAAAAAGGTAAAAAAGTAAAAGACAAATATACTTTCTCATATCCTAATCTTATGTTTTAATAGTTTTGTTATATGCTTGAAGAAAGTAAAAAAGCCTCTTTAAAAACAGCCTTTTGCTCTTCAATTTTATTTATATTATTCACAGATGTACCAACAATCGTACAGACATCATTAGGAAATTCTATCCCTTTTACCGACTTTCTTTATTATTTTTCCACGTCAGGAAGGTCCTCTTCTATAACGAGGTTGTCAATAATAAAGTTCTGGCGTTCCATCGTGTTCTTACCCATATAATACTCCAAGAGCTTAGCTACTTGGTCATTCTTATGTAACGTAACCTGCTCAAGACGCATATCTGGACCGATGAAATGGGCAAATTCGTCAGGAGAAATCTCACCAAGACCCTTGAATCGGGTGATTTCTGGATCTGGACCAAGCTCGTTGATAGCAGCGATACGCTCCTCCTCAGAATAACAATAGCGTGTAATAAAGTCGTTCTTCTTCTCTCCTTTCACACGACGAGCGTCCGCTTCGGCAATTACCTCTTTGTTCTTAATCTTTGTTCGACGATTACGAACACGGAAAAGTGGTGTCTGAAGGACATATACATGCCCTTTCTTTATCAGCTCTGGGAAGAACTGAAGGAAGAAAGTTATGATGAGTAAACGGATGTGCATACCGTCAACATCGGCATCCGTTGCGACAATCACCTTGTTATATCTGAGTGAATCGAGTCCGTCTTCAATGTCAAGCGCAGCCTGAAGGAGGTTGAACTCCTCATTCTCATACACCACCTTCTTGGTCAAACCGAAGCAGTTAAGCGGCTTTCCACGCAATGAGAAGACAGCTTGTGTATTGACATCACGACTCTTAGTAATACTTCCACTGGCTGAATCTCCCTCTGTTATGAAGATTGAACTCTCCTCTTTTCGATTGTTCTTTACGTCACAATAGTGTACACGACAGTCACGCAACTTACGGTTATGGAGGTTGGCTTTCTTCGCTCTCTCACGTGCCAACTTCGTAACACCAGCCATTGCCTTACGCTCGCGTTCGGTTTCCTTGATTTTATTCTCAAGTATATCGGTGAAGTCTTCTTTATGAATATGAAGGTAGTTGTCGACGTTTGTCTTGATAAAGTCGCCCACATACTTATTGATAGATTCACCATCAGGTGACATCTGAGTGGAACCTAACTTAATCTTTGTCTGTGACTCAAATACTGGTTCCTCAACGTTTACAGCGATAGCAGCCACCAATCCGTTACGAATATCACCATACTCATACTTACCAAAGAACTCTTTTATTGTCTTAGCAATATGCTCTTTGAAGGCTGTCTGATGTGTACCGCCCTGCGTTGTATGCTGACCATTCACGAAAGAGTAATACTCCTCGCCATATTGATTGGTATGAGTGAAAGCGATCTCGATATCCTCTCCCTTCATGTGAACAATAGGATACAATGGATCAACAGTCATATTATCTGTCAAAAGGTCCTTCAAACCATGTCGACTAAGTATACGACGACCATTGTACATAATCGTCAATCCGGTGTTTAGATAGGTATAGTTGCGGAGCATTTCCTCCACAATATCATCATGGAAGCTATAATTCTTGAAGAGCGTTGCATCTGGTTCAAAGTAGATATAAGTACCATTCTCGTCCGCAGACTTCTTTGTTTTGTCGCTTTGGAGGTTACCTTTCTCAAATGATAGTTCACGTACCTTACCATCACGGAAGCTCTTCACCTCAAAACGAGAGCTAAGAGCGTTAACCGCTTTGATACCGACACCATTCAAGCCGACACTCTTCTTAAATGCCTTAGAGTCATACTTACCACCCGTATTCAGTACAGACACAGCCTCAACAAGCTTTCCTTGTGGAATACCACGACCATAGTCGCGTACACTAACACGAAGGTTATCCTCCACATCAATCTCTATGCGGTCGCCAGCATTCATCTTAAACTCGTCAATAGAGTTATCAATGACCTCCTTCAAGAGTACATATATACCATCTTCAGGCAACTTTCCATCGCCCAAACGACCAATATACATACCTGGACGAGTACGTACATGCTCCATATCCGATAGATGTCGGATATTATCGTCGGTGTAAGATACGGGTGTTGAGGATTGAGGGTTGGTTGCTGTTGATTTATCCATGTGCTGGGTTATTGACTGTGAATGATTGGTTATTGAGGGTTAATTATTAGGTAATAAGGGCTTGACTATTTAATGATATTGAGTGTTCATTAATGAGTAATTAGGTGTTGAAATAGAAGAAACACGTGAAAATATAGAAAGAACACATGTTAAAGCTGTCCATCAACACCCAACACTCATCACCCATCACCCAATAGCCTTCCTATAGCATCTACGCTTCTTGTGCATAATTGGGTCTAATGGGCCCCACTGACTCTGTACGCTTTCGTTGGTTTCCATCTCCACGTGCGTTTCACCCCACTTGAAGCCGTACTTCACATAACGTGGAATGAGGTCAGCAAAAACAAGAGAGTTGGCTCCCTTTGAGCGATACTCTGGTAGGACACCAATAAGGAGAAGGTCTACAACCTCCGTCTTATGGAACTTTATTGCACGTAGTAAATGCCACCATCCGAATGGGAAAAGACGTCCACGGTGGCACTTCTGCAAGGCACGTGTCAGTGATGGGATTGTGATTGCAAGCCCAACTAACTGGTTATCCTTATTGCCATCCTCAATAACGGTAATGAGATCGAGGTCAGCAAGTGGGAAATACATCTTGACATACTGGTCTATCTGGCGATCAGTCAACTCCGAGAAGCCATAGAGATGAGCATAAGTAACGTTGATTAAGTCAAAGAGTTTCTTGCCATAACCACCCTCGAAGATTTCCTTCTTGGTCAACTTACGCGCATGGAGATTATATCGTTTCTCGACCATCTCTGCAATTTTTGTGTATTTCTCTGGAGCTGTCTCTGGAACATCAAGACGGTATTCTACGTAGTCATTATCCTTCTCCCAGCCACCAAGTTTCTCCATGTGCTT
Organism: uncultured Prevotella sp.; assembly: GCA_927910885.1. Classification (GTDB taxonomy): domain Bacteria; phylum Bacteroidota; class Bacteroidia; order Bacteroidales; family Bacteroidaceae; genus Prevotella. The sequence continues at coordinate 20,073 of CAKMOD010000134.1, forward strand.
TGGATAATAATCGTAGTTGTAAATGGTTGCCATTGTACCGAGCTGATCAAAGCCCCATGTCAACATACCCTCTGGATCCATATCTGTGAAACCAAGTGGACCTACAATAGAGGTCATGCCCTTCTCTTTGCCGTAGTCTTCAACAGCCTTCAACAGAGCATTTGACACTTCGATATCGTCAATGAAGTCTATCCAACCGAAGCGAACATCCTTCTTTTCCCATTTTTCGTTTGCCTTATGATTAATGATGGCAGCTACACGCCCCACCACTTTCCCCTCCTTCAAGGCGAGGAAATACTCAGCTTCGCAGAAGTCAAAAGCAGCATTCTTGTCTCTTGACAGCGTATTCAACTCATCGCTATAGAGGTTTGGGGCATCATAAGGATCGCCCTCGTAGAGATCATAATGAAACTCAATGAAAGCCTTTAGGTCTTTCTTCGTTTCTACTCTCTTTATCTGAACTGATGACATTTAGTATTTTTAATTTCGTTATTTTCCTAATCTTAAACGTGCAAAAGTACTAAAAAAAGGTAGATTGGCAAATTTACGCTCCTTTTTATTGACTATCACTACCCTACTACTCTGTCATAAGGACTCGTGTTAGGCATCCGCACCACACGTGCTAAGCATCCGCACCACTCGTGCTAACCATTCGAACTATACGTGTCTGACGTCAACAGAAAAGTTGTTCAGCCTTATCAAATCTGCAAAATATTATCATTCGACCATTAAAAAAGGCTTCATAATCCCCTTTTCACAAGGAATTATGAAGCCTTTTAATATTAATAGATTCGCTTATTATTCTGAATTATTTATCTCACAACAAACTTCTTACCACCACGGATATAGATACCAGGAGCGAGTTGTGCATCAGCTGGCATACGAACACCCTGCAAGTTATAAACAGCCTCATCAGTGGTTGTTACAGTCCATATGGTTCCTATTCCCGCTGTCTTGTCTTCTACATAGAGCATTGGATAGATTCCATTAGCTGAAGCTGGCTTGTAAGCACCAAACGTCTTATACTTGGTATCATACTGAAGTACATGTCCCGTAGAAGATGTGATTGTGAATGTACCATCAGCCTTTGGCTCCAATGTCCACTCTACCGCCTTATCTTTAGTCACAAACTGAACGGTCTTGTACTTATCCTCCTGTCCGAAATACTTTTCGTTAGCATCCTTGATATAGAAACCTGTTGTTCCCTGCTCCAAAGTAAGAACCGACTGGTCATCAGCAACATTCACCTTTTCATTATTATCAGTGATACCCTTTGTTGGCAGATAGCCAAAACTCTTGCCCTTCAAAGTAGATGCTATAACAAAATTGCTACCAGTTTTAGCTACAAGAACATAACGCTTGCCTGCTACTGGGGCTGTGGTTGTCTTTACGAAAGTGCCACCCTGCGGTGTTACCTGCGGATCGTCTGGCGTTATTGGGTCTTCAGGAACTATCACACTTGTGTATCGTGCATCATCAGAAGCTGTTGTTATAGCGTAATAAGGGTTAAACTCTACATCCATACTATCACCCCATACGTACTCAGCAAGGTTAGGATAGTCAATGAAGAGGTTACGGTTATTCTGAATCTTATAGACAGCTTCGTTACGTTTGATTTCCATCTCGTCAACACGGTCGTTCTTACTCCACTGGCGGAAGAGGTCTGATGACCACTTTTTCAGCGTTGGATAAGATCCTGTCTGCAATTGATTGGCACCTTCTGAAACAAAGCTAAGATTCTGATAGGTGGTAGCCATATACATATAGCTACGTGAGAACTCACCTTTAAAACGATCGCCCGGCTCCCACATCTTCACAAGTTGACCATCAGCATAGCCCGTTCCGACCTTGTCATAGCCTGCACCAGCTTCCTCCTTTACGTTGACAACAACGCCCATAACGTAGTTACTCTTTGAACTGTTAGCATGAGAGTCGGATGGATAAAGGTTATAGAGATCACACCAAGCATCATTCTTATGACCACCCCACCAGCTCTTTGGGAAAGAATGCTCAATGTTCATACCAGCAATAGCATTACCAGTATTTGTGCTTTCAAAGTAAAACTTCTTGTCGCTATAACGATTATAACACTCGTTAGTCTGCGGATCTCGGTCAGTGTACCAGAAGCCATGCCATGTATAACCTGGACCTCTACCACCATACTTTAGTACTTTCTTCTTGTCCATCAGCTTGTGTAAAGCTGCCTTTAACTGCTCTTTCTTCAGTCCTTGTAACGAAGAAGCGTACTGCGCTAATGTCTTACGATCAATCGCATTAGCCGATGTTGTTACACCAATCAACGCTGTAGCGATGACCATCTTAAAATACCTGTTCATTGTTTTAATAGGTTTTATCGGTAATTATTTATCATATATTTCTATTTAAAAGTCGTTATGCTATTAATCAAACAGTGTCTGACCAGCCACATTCAGCGGACAAAAAACATAGCTTCTGTTACGCAACGAAAAGACTACAAAGTTAGGTAAATTTATTGAGAGTCACAAGTTGGTATCGCTGTTTTCTTGCAAACGAAAAGCAGGTGATTGCTTTCTGCATCAGTAGTAGCAAAAAGGTAGATATCTCCTCCTTCTTTTATCTTCAGCCGTTTGCGTAAATCGGCAACACTCATAGGGAAGTTGCGCACGGCAAGATTGGCTTTATCTATCCCCGAAAGACTACGTCGCAATTCCTTCTTATTGAACGATGAAACAGCTGTTATTTCAAACTTTCGGCCTGGAAATTCATTGATAGCCTCCTCAGAGACAAAAAGATGAGAATTAAGACTGAGTGCTGAAAGTGGATAACGGGCAGTTAGCAAAGCAAAACAGCCTGCTTTCATCAATGAAGCATTGGGCTCATAGAGATACTGACCAGCTTTAGGAACAGCCGAAAGAAGCCGCTGTGATGTACTTAAAGCCTCATCAAGAGAATAAGAAACGATACTTTCATCATTCACACAGAACACTTGTAGGGCTTTTTCCGTAGCCATCTTGTCATCTTTTTCATCTTTCGTTCTCTGCAATACCAGTAGCAATTCCTTACATTCATTGCGTACAGAGACGATATGTACCTCAAGAACAACATTGCCCAAGCGATTGAGTTCGTCCACAGCACGATGCCAATCGAGCATTGGAGAAAGCTTGATAACAACCGTATCAGCCTTCTCTAAGAGTTCTTCTTCCAATGCCAAGACATCGGGTGTACAATCACTTATGAGCACAGTCTTACCTCCTTGCTCGTTACGACGCGCAGGATCGAGGAATAACACAGATACATGGTCGAGCTGATGGAGGTAAGTTGTACCGTCACCATTAACTACTTCTGCTTGTGTTAAACCTAAAGCGTGGAAGTTATGACGTGCCAATTCACATAAATTCTCTTGCTGTTCAACATAAATAGCACGTTTGAAGCTACGCGTTATAAAGGAGAAATCAACGCCAAAGCCGCCTGTTAGGTCGCAGAACGACCCTTCAAAACTGTTCCGAACATGATATTCTTGCTGCTTTGGAGTAGTTTCTTCTCCAGCAGAAGGTCTGCTACAATCGTTATTAAGGTCAGAAGAAGCTATGTTCTCCAGCCCTACAAGGCGTGCAACCAATCGTGCCTTATATTCCGCTGTCTGCTCACTTGAACATTGTTCCATCGATAAATGCGGGGGATAGATAATATCCTCATTCGCTGCCCACGACGGCAGTTTCGTGCGCGCAGTTTGCCATCCTGCCAACTGGTCGAGCAAGAAGGGCATATCAACATCAGGGTAGCGGTGGGATTGGAGGGCTAAGACAGAAAGACTACCGAGCAGCCCCTCCCCCTTACCCCTCCCCCAAAGGGAGGGGAGTGAAATGTTATGTTTGCTCAAAACTTCCTGCACATATCGTGGCAAAGGAAATTCCTCTTGCTTAATTTTGTCCGTTCTATCCATCTTATCTGCCTATACTTTTATCCTATTAAATACTCCAACACCTTGTCTAAAGAGTCTTATATCTTGCTTAAAGTTTCTTGCATATACCCTTCTTATCTATTCACATTACCCTTCCTCATATCTTCTTGCTTTCCATTTAACATCGGGGTATCTCGGTATTCACTCCCCTCCCTTTGGGGGAGGGGCAAGGGGGAGGGGCTACTTGGTAGAGTAAGCGAGCAGTGGTTTTTCTTCCTTTTTTACCTCACCACCTTCAAATTCTGCTTTGCCCAAGCCCTTGTACAAAGGTTAAAGTGCCACCACTCGGTACGTAAAGGCATGAAACCTGCAGCACTCATCACCTCACGAAGAAGGCGGCGGTTGGCTAATGCCTCACGAGAGATAAGACGACGAGCAACGAGGTCATTCTCTTTATCAATATGACTGGCTATCCCCATGTGGTCTACCTTCACACCCATTGGGATCGTATCTATCAAACAACGTGTGGCACCATCACGCCATGTAGCATCATTCCAAGAGGCCTTACAGATACTAATATCTACTGCCATTCCATAGTTATGCATACCTCCTCCGTGCGCAGGATTAGACACATAGAAAAACTTTGGGGTATCTTTCACTGCATTCCACATCGTTTGTTGTACGCTCATCGGTCGTGTAGCATCGAAGATACAAAGGCTCAAATCGGGTCGACGACGCTTCAACTCCGCCTGCGCTTTACGCAATGCTTCTGCACAAGCAGGCAACACGTAGGCATCACGCAAGTCATGATAAAGCACCCGATTACAGAAGTTATCTGTACGAGCATACATCAAAGCCACCTTGATAGAAGGGTCCACATGCTTAATATTCACCAACCCCTGCTGCTCCATTGACCGACCAGCAGCCTGCCGACGACTCATTGTTGGTGTCTGTGCCTGCACACTGCTAACAAACAGCAAGCCAGCAAAGAATATATAAAAGATTCGTTTCATTCCGTTTGTTTATTATCTATCCTACAGCTATCTATGAATTGCAGCCGCAGTAGTTCTCATTCATTTGTCGACTATAATGCACATACCTATATACGAAAGCTAACAAGGGCAGACACTGTCTTCCTCTCACGCCCTCTCAAGGTTCTGAAAGAAAGCACAGCCTCTGCCCCTGCCTTCTATAAACACATCTTCCGAGTAGAGCAAACATCACGTCAACGTGACTTAACCCTTACCTCTGTTGTGTTTGGATTTTATTAGTTTAATGCAGCCTTTTTCTGCTTTACATAATCGCCAAATACGCGATCAACCTCAGCACGCTGCTCATTGTCGAGTGTGTCGTTAGCATGAATCAGACCACGATAGTAAGTTTTGATAGCCTTCGTCAACTGTGCTTTATCTGCAGAGTTCTGCTCGAAAATATCATCAAGGTCCTTATAAAGGGCTGGTTTCATCTTATTCATAAAGGCAAGCTTACCAGTAGCAGGAGCCTCTGCTTCAGTAGAAAGACTATCAGTCTGCTCTGTTACATTAACCTTTACAGTATCCTCTGGAGCTGTTTCTGCATCTGAGCTAAACATAGATGACACATCTATCTTACCAACTTGATCAACCAATGCACCGCCATAGTTATAAAGCAATGCACCAACTCCAATAACAACAGCAATAATCAAGCCTAAGACAACAGTGCCCTTACCAATCTTTGGCATACTGAACGAAGAGCCTTCATGGTTCAAATCAGCAGAGAGTTCATCAATATTGCTATAACGATCGCTACGCTTGAAAGCACAGCAACGCTTGATTACCTCGCTGTAAGCTAATGTAAGCCCCATCACCTTCATAATAGTACCAAGCGAATAGATATCAGCTGTACCGTCTGCTGCCATCGTTTGGTCTTTCAACTCTGGTGCCATAAAGCGAGTTGTATCAGCTGTAGGCTTAACATCTTCAGGTGAAAGAACACTGAAATCAATGAGCTTCACATAATCACCCTGCTTTGTAATAAGCACGTTTGAAGGCTTCAGGTTGCGATGAGTAGTACCCTGCTGATGAGCATAACGCAATGCATCGGCAATCTGATTGATGATAGCTATCTTCTCATCATCAGTATGATTTTCCTTGAGATAAGCCTGCAAAGTACGTCCTTCAACATACTCTTCCTCTATACAAAGTCCGTAACCATCAACTTCTACCAAACCTTGATAGCGCACAATACCCGAATGATTGAGTCTTTGGCACTGCTTAAACTCACGCTTCAATGCGTTACGAAGCAATACACGCTCACGGTATTCTTCCTTTAGAGTCTTCAATACGACTGTCTGGTCGCCCTTGCGACACTTCACAATCATACAATATCCCTGTGATGGAATAACTTTATATTCAGTATAACTGGCCTTTACTGGAGCATCAGCAGTTGGCGCCTGTTCATTAGTGGAAAGTTTGTTCTCACTCATTGATATTCGTAGGTTTTAATTAACTTTACGTCTTTTGTGTACAAAAATAGTAAAAAAAAACGAGATAAGATAGAGTTTTACGAGGTAAAGAATAAAAAGGTTAGAAGGTAAAACAAAATAAGCCATGTTACTCTTCAAACTTTATTCCAATATTACTATATCTTTTAAAAAACTATGTCTCGACTAAAGTCATCCTCTTTATAGGTAATAATACCCCTCTAATACCATCCTTTACATTACCTTTCCTACGACAAAACAAGTACTTCTGCGAATTATTTCATGAAGAAAAATATTTATTTTCACGAGTGGAAATATTTATTTCATGAAAAAAAATATTTTTCTTCATGAAAATAATTCGTAAAAGGCTATTCAAGCAAACTGAGAAAAAGGTATATTCAAGTATTTTAGAGCATAAACTATGGTGCTTCAGAGCTATATTCTCATCGTCTTGATACGTTATATACCATTGAAAAGCTAATCAATACAACGCCTACAATACCTCATTTTTACACTGTCAGAAGGCTCAGAATCACTTCTCTTCTTCATTCCTTCTAATAATACTTTTACTTTATTATAGTCCATATTCTCGATTAACTGGTTTCGTTCTGCCTCATTAATTGTCGTATCTAACTTCCAACCATAGCTCTTAAACAATTCCGTAATTTGACTTACCTTGTATGAAGCATCAGAAGTAACGGCATTACTCTCGACAAACGAAGTATTTGAACAAGCCATTGTACAAAATACAACAACGATAGAAAACACTCCTAAAATTAAGTTCCGTCTCATAAGTAAACCTCCTTTCAATCAGATAGATAATATAACACTGCAAATATAGGCAATATTCTCGTTTAAGACAAACAATAAAGGGATAAAAATTACCTAATAACTCATACAAATGCAGGCGAAGATATCAAAACAAAAATCCCATAACTCATATATCAGAGCTATGGGATTTCATATTCTGAATAAGCTTGGTAGTAGCCTATCAGACCACTACCAATTGCTTATGATTAATCAGCAAACTTTGCCTTAATGAACTCACGGTTCAAACGAGCGATGTTAGCAATCTTCTCGTTCTTAGGACAAACAGCCTCGCAAGCACGGGTGTTGGTACAGTTACCGAAGCCAACCTCATCCATCTTAGCAACCATTGCCTTAGCACGCTTAGCAGCCTCAGGCTTACCCTGTGGCAAGAGAGCCAACTGGCTTACCTTAGATGAAACGAAGAGCATTGCAGAACCATTCTTACATGCAGCAACACAAGCACCACAACCGATACATGTTGCGCAGTCCATTGCCTCATCAGCATTGTCCTTAGAGATAAGAATAGCATTGGCATCCTGTGCCTGACCAGTACGGATTGTTGTGTAACCACCAGCCTGAATAATCTTATCGAATGCTGTACGGTCTACCATACAGTCCTTGATTACTGGGAAACCAGCTGAACGCCATGGCTCAACAGTGATAACATCACCATCGTTGAAACGGCGCATATAAAGCTGACAGGTTGTTGCACCGCGTTCAGTCTTACCGTGTGGAGTACCATTGATATAGAGTGAACACATACCGCAAATACCCTCGCGGCAGTCGTGGTCGAAGACGAAAGGCTCATCACCAGCCTCAATAAGTTCCTCGTTGAGGATATCGAGCATCTCAAGGAATGAGGTATCATCTGGGATGTTCTTCATCTCATGTGTATCGAAATGACCCTGATCCTGTGGACCGTTCTGCTTCCAATACTTAATTGTGAATGATATATTTCTTGCCATTTTAGTTCTTGTAATTACGTGTTTGTACCTTGATTGCCTCATACTCGAGAGGTTCCTTGATAAGCTCTGGAGTCTTGGTGTCATCACCCTGATACTCCCAGCAGCCAACATAGAAGAAGTTCTCGTCGTCACGCTTAGCCTCACCTTCCTCAGTCTGGTGCTCCTCACGGAAGTGACCACCACAACTCTCCTCACGATGCAAAGCATCATAAGCTACAAGCTCACCCATAAGGATGAAGTCACGGAGGTGGATCGCCTTGTCAAGCTCGACGTTCAAGCCTTCCTTCTTACCAGGAATAAAGAGGTTAGAGTTGAACTCCTCGCGGAGAGCCTTCAACTGCTTGAGACCTTCTTGGAGACCTTCCTTGGTACGACCCATACCTACATACTCCCACATGATGTGACCGAGCTCCTTGTGGAGTGAGTCAACAGAACGCTTACCTTGGATACCCATCAAACGATCTGTTTCTGCCATAACAGCCTTCTCAGCCTCATCAAACTCAGGACGGTCTGTTGGAACCTTTGCCCAGAGAGCCTGATCAGAGAGATAGTTCTGAATAGTATATGGCAATACGAAGTAACCATCAGCAAGACCCTGCATCAAAGCAGAAGCACCAAGACGGTTAGCACCATGGTCAGAGAAGTTACACTCACCAATTGCAAACAGACCTGGAACGGTTGTCATCAGCTCATAGTCAACCCAGATACCACCCATTGTGTAGTGGATAGCAGGGAAGATCATCATTGGGTTGTAGTACTTCACGCCGTTAATCTCATTAGCAAGTTCGCCTGGGTTAACGTCTGTAATCTCCTCATACATCTCGAAGAGGTTACCATAACGCTGAAGAATTGTATCGATGCCAAGGCGGTTGATAGACTCAGAGAAGTCGAGGAACACAGCAAGACCAGTGTTGTTAACACCGAAGCCGTGGTCGCAACGCTCCTTAGCAGCACGTGATGCCACGTCACGAGGTACGAGGTTACCGAATGCTGGGTATCGACGCTCCAGGTAGTAGTCGCGATCTTCCTCTGGAATATCAGATCCCTGCTTTGTACCAGCCTGCAATGCCTTAGCGTCTTCGAGCTTCTTAGGAACCCAGATACGGCCATCATTACGCAAAGACTCTGACATAAGCGTCAGCTTAGACTGCTTGTCGCCGTGTACTGGGATACAAGTTGGGTGAATCTGAACGTAAGATGGGTTAGCCATATAAGCACCCTTACGGTAGCACTGGATAGCAGCTGTACAGTTACAACCCATAGCGTTAGTTGAAAGGAAGTATGCGTTACCATAACCACCAGTAGCGATAACAACAGCATTAGCTGTGAAACGCTCCAGCTTACCAGTCACAAGGTTCTTAGCAATGATACCACGAGCGTGGCCGTCAACGATAACTACGTCCTCCATCTCATAACGAGTATAGAGCTTAACCTTACCAGTCTCAACCTGAGCACTCAATGAAGAGTAAGCACCAAGCAACAACTGCTGACCAGTCTGACCCTTTGCATAGAAAGTACGGCTTACCTGTGCACCACCGAAAGAACGGTTAGCAAGCATACCACCATACTCACGTGCGAATGGAACTCCCTGTGCAACGCACTGGTCGATGATGTCGTTTGACACCTCAGCCAAACGATAAACGTTAGCCTCACGTGCACGATAATCACCACCCTTTACTGTATCGTAGAAAAGACGGTAAACTGAGTCACCATCATTCTGATAGTTCTTTGCAGCATTGATACCGCCCTGTGCAGCGATAGAGTGTGCACGACGTGGTGAGTCTTGGATGCAGAAGTTATATACGTTGAAGCCCATCTCACCAAGAGAAGCGGCAGCACTGGCACCAGCCAGACCTGTACCAACAACAATAACATCCAGTTTCAGTTTATTCTTTGGGTTAACCAAACGCTGATGTGCCTTGTAGTTAGTCCACTTCTCGGCTACAGGACCTGCTGGTATTTTGGAATCTAATATCTTTGTCATGATTGTTTTTGAATTAAATTTTCAACTTAGATACTTAATTATGCAGCACAGCAAAGGCTTGGTGCACAACCGAAAGCAAATGCAAGCACTACAACGAGGAAGCCAAGCATCAACAGCGTAACATAGATGTTACCAATGGTCTTCCAACGGTTGAACCATACTTTACCATTGATACCAACTGTCTGCATAGCACTCCAGAAACCGTGAGAGAGGTGGAACCACAATGCACAAATCCAGATAACATAGAGAACTACATACACAGGCTTAGAGAAAGTGTACTTAATGTAAGAAAAACCATCAGCTGGATGGAAAGGTACATCAATATGAGTAAGCTCTGCAAACATCATGTTGTACCAGAAATTGAAGAAGTGAAGTCCAAGACCGAGCAACACGATAATACCGAGAACGAGCATGTTCTGACTTGCCCACTCTACCGTTGCAGGCTTCTCTGTAACAGCATAACGATTGTCACCACGTGCACGACGGTTCTGCGCTGTAAGGATAAACGCATAAACAATGTGACAAACTGTCAACGCGCCAAGACCTGCAGTAGCTGCTACTGCATACCAGTTGGCACCCAACAGCTCACAAATCATGTTGTAAGCCTCTCCTGAGAAGAGCGCAACAAGATTCATACAGCAGTGGAACGTCATGAATAGGATCAGGGCCATGCCAGTCACTGACATAATCACCTTTCTACCAATAGATGAATTGATTAACCACATAAATGTTTTGATTTTAAATATTTAAACTGTTAGAATTATTATTCCAATATAGGTTAATACGGCGGAAAGGCTGAGAACAGTCTCCCCATCGAAATGATGTTTTATAAAATTAGATACCAAGAAGTTGGTATAAGTACATGCATAATGCGTTGCAAAAATACTATATTTTAATGATTTATCAAAGTATTTTAAACAAAATGTATAGTATTTAGACTTAAAATAAGGAGGCGTTGCCTATCCTAACAAATGAGGATATATTCAGAAGTTATATGGTCCTTGAAAATTAAACAAAAACTTTCGGAGTTGTATAGTAATTTTAAGTCATCAGTGAAGTGGAGTAAAAAGATTAGTAATGACTGATAAACCCTTCCCATATTAGTTAAGCATTAGCGTATTACTATTTGTCATTAAGCCCCATTCCTCCCGTCTTAAGTCGATGTGTTGGTACTCAGCACATGCCGTGCGATTGGTAAGCACCAATGGTGCGGGGCGTTAGCACCAATGGTGTGGAAGGCTAAATATCATGCGATATGTTACCAAAGTGGAGGCAACTTGTTGTTAGAAAGTACCGAAAACTAAGTCAACCTACATAAAATCTATCGAATGTTTGATTATTTAAAAACAATTATCTACATTTGCGGCAATATAAATATTATTTAATAAAAACTATAATAAAATAGCAACTTTCACAAACAAAAACCACAAAAACCATTTCTTAAATTCTAACATTCACTGATTTCAAACGAATTTATTTATCACCATTAAAATATTAAACAATGAAAAAGATTATTTTCAGCTTATTGCTTGCACTATCCTGTACAGCTGCCAATGCACAATCAAAGTACTTTGAATACAATGGCACACCAGCCTTTGTAAACTCTATGTTCAACAACAGCGAAAACAAGATGCAATTATCTATGGACGCTTATGCCGACCTCCATATCGTTGCAGGCAAGGCAATGTCTGTCAAAGGGAAGGCTTTAAAAGCTAAATTCCTCGTTAAGCCAGACGAAGATTACGTTTATGACAAGACTTATAAGATTTATGAAGCTAATTTTAAGGGTGTCAATGTGAAATACACCACCTATGCAGGTGCAGATGCAATACAACTGACTATCAACAAGAAAACTTATGAAATCGATGCCATTGATGGTGCTTGTGACTTTTTTATCAAAAACTTGAAGCATCAATACACAAAGACCCAAATGGGTGAAACTCTGGTTCTAACTTGCACCAAAGATATTCCATTGTTTAACAACAATTTCAAACGTGTAGGTACTTTGAAGAAAGGTTCAGTGCTAACTTTCAATGTAAAGAAATAAAACAAGCATCACAGCCTACTTTCTTAGTAGAAACATCTTTTATCTATCATATTAAAAACAATAGGGACAGACGCCATCGTCTGTCCCTATTTCTATTTATTGTTGTCTTTTAACAAGCAACTTGTCTACTTGTAGACTCGTCAACTCGTCAACCAACAACTTACTTCTTTGGAATAATCTCAAACACTTCTACCTTGCCAATCAGCTCCATACGAGTTGCTTTCTTTACCACATCAACGGTAAAGAATGGGTCATTTGAGGTGAACTCAGCCTTCAACTTGTTACGCTTGTCGTACTGGCAAACACGAACAGAGCCACCCTCTGGCAATGAAAGCATGAAGGTGTAAGAAGTCATACCCGCTGGTACTTCAAACGAAACAGCACCAGTATTCTTGAATGATGTACCAGGCTGACGGTCGAAGGCAAGAAGAACATCACTTGTTCCAGCCTTAGAACCTCCAAACTCAGGTGAAGCTGTACCAGCAGGTACCACTACGAATGAGCGAATAGCAGCCCAGTTCTTACGATCTGAGTCGAGTCGACGGAGACGAATATAACGTGCTTGCACTGGTTCGCCCTGCCAAAGGATATCGTACTGGTTCTTCATATCGCCCAACATTGTGTTCCATGTCTTGCCATCAACAGAATATTCAAGTGTTGCATGGTCATAGAAGTCGCAATCATCCTTAGAGTTACGACCCTGAAGGATATGCACCTCGCGTACAGACATTGGTTCAGGGAGGGCTACACCCATCCAGTCACCAGCCTTCTGTGCCTCACCAGAGGTGTAATGTGTTATGCTATCGCCATCGAACATCAAACCAGCCTGAGTTGTCTTAAGATTCTTATAAGAACCGATACCACGTAGTGTGAATGCCTTTTCGCCTGAAAGCTTTTCATAGAAAGCATCACCGAGGTCGTCCATAGCGAAGTCATAGAATGGCTGTAACTTCATGGTTCCCGACTTATGAGCCTCGTAAGCTTTCTTATCTTCCGCAGACATACGGCTCTTAACATACTTACTCCAGAACTTCAAGTTGTCACCATTACGATAGAGGTCCATCAATTCGATAGCATTCTTACCACGCTCACCTACCTTACCGAACTCAACAAGCCATGGTTTCAACTCCTTGATGAGCTGATCGTTTGTACAACCAGCCTCAAACTCAGCAGGTACCTTAGCCACACGCTCAAACTCCTCGTAGAGTTTATCACGCTTTTCCTTGCTGTAATCAGCTAAACGGAAGGTCTCTGTTTCCCAAGATTCGTCACGACGATAGCCTGTCTCTGTATCGGCAGAATGGATAGCAAAAGTGCGGTAAGCCTCCTTTGCACGTGGCATCATTACTTCCAAGCCACGCTCCCAACTGTCGATTGGGTTATAATCAGATGGATTCCATGTATAATCAGCTACACTATAGAGAGAGAGTTTTGAAGCTTCTCCATGCTCCATTGGGTTGCTGACGAGTCCACACATATCCTGATCGGTGAGTGATGTATCTAAACCATAAACAGGACCCTGCAATACAAGGTTGCGAACATAGTCTGTTACGGCATAGTTCCACCAGAAGAAAGCAGGACGCTTGATGCGGCTGTCTACCCAATCGAGTGTACTCTTTGTCACATCGCTACAAACAACATCGCCTGTCCAGAACACACGTACAGATGGGTCGAGGGTCTTACCATAGATGCTCAATGGTCCGTTCTCGTCTGCCTTTGCCCACAACTTAGAATAGTCCGTAGGACAAATAATCAGCGGAGCAACATCACCCTTCGCTTTTACAAACTCCTTTGTCAAACGATTCAACAACTCAACTTGTCGGTTAGGGTTGGTTCCCTCGCCTGAAATATCATCAAAGAAGATAGCAAATGACTTCACACCAGCTTGATACATGAGGTCAAGTTTGTGCATAAGATTCTGATAGTCTTCCTCGTTCCACTTGATGTCCTTACCTGGATGAATAGCCCAAACGAAGTCTACACGGTTCTTCTTGCAGGCTGCAACAAGCTCGCGGATATCCTTCATCTCATTCTCAGGATAAGGCAGACGCCAGTTAGGAGAACTGTGATATGGATCGTCCTTAGGTCCATAGATATAAGTATTCATCTTATACTTACCGTAGAAGTCAATCAATGACAGACGTACAGAGTGTGACCATGGTGTACCATAGAAACCCTCAACAACACCACGATAGGCAAATACTGGTGCATCGTTGATTTCCAGACAAGGGAGTTTCTTTCCGCCTTCTACGGATGGGTTCTCCATAATCTGGCGCAAAGTCTGAATACCATAGAATACTCCTAAATCGTTAGAAGCCTGAATGGTAATTCCTTTTGTGGTAATTTTCAACGTGTAGGCACCGTCAGCATTAGCACTACCCTGACCGTTCTTATCCAGAACCACTGGTATCTTTACTAATTGTATCTTCAAAGGAAAGCCCTTATCAGCACGAGAAAGGAAGTTAAGGTCAGTCCAATAGTCCCAACTCTGCTTACGAGCAGGCTGCGGTTGGTCAAGTTTAACACCGCCACTGATATCTACTGTTCCCTCACCTGTCAGTTTCACGTAACGTGGTGTAGGATTAATAACGAGTCCCTGATGGTCAATCTTCTTACCAGGAACAGGATTAACTAACTGCACTTCCGAACGCTGACTGCCTAAATCGAAGTCATTATCCTGTGCATGAGCTGCCGTAAGGGCACACATGCCCAAAGCAAAGGTCACTAAAAGTTTCTTTTGTTTCATGTAGGTTTTTAATATTTGGCATCTGACCTGCCACATACATCCGCATAAGGCAAGTCGATTATAAAATAGTAATATGATTGTTTCCCTTTCTAAAAATAAGGGATTCTACCTGCAAAGATAAGGAATTAAAATGAATTTTACCTATTTACCGATAGCAAAAAGCAAAGAATAGGGATTTCTTTAGCTAAGGTATGGAGCTCTAACGATAGTCTTTCCAAACTGCTCTTTGCCTTTTTCATTGCCTAACATAGCCCTCTATTACGCATAAAATAAATTTATTAATGATAAGACTATAATCAACCATGTGACTTACTCACGCTTCATCTTTGGCAAATAGACGGCTATAATACCTAACAATGGGAGTAATGTACTTACTTTAAAGACGAAGAGAATACTCGTCTGATCGGCTAACCAACCAAAGAAGGTACTTCCAAGCCCACCAAGACCAAATGAAAGTCCATAGAAGATACCGGCTATTGTACCGATATGATTGGGCATGAGGTCGGTTGCATAAACCAATATTGCTGAAAAGGCTGATGCTATAATGAGTCCGATGATAGCTGATAAGATAATTGTTCCAGCAAGACTACCCACATAAGGGAGCATGATTGTGAATGGCGCTGCCCCAAAGATAGAGAACCATATCACGTATTTACGCCCGTAGCGGTCGCCTATCCAGCCTCCAAGAAGGGTTCCGACAACTTCTGCTGCTAAGAAAACAAACAGGCAGAGTTGGGATGTTTGAATAGATACCCCGAACTTCTCTATCAGAAAGAAAGTAAAATAGCTGACCATACTCTCTGTATAAAAGTTCTTGGAGAACATCAATACGAAGAGGATAAACACAAAACCATAAATCTGATTACGCGTATATGCCTTTGCTGTTGTCCATCGTGCCCTACTGCGTTTACGAACGACCTTTAATTGTTTTACATGCCATTTTCCTATATAAATCAGTATAACGGCTAAAAGAAGGGCTATAAACGCAAACCAGCGTACACCACTCAAGCCGACTGGTATCACTATCAGGGCTGCAAACAATGGTCCTGCAGCAAAGCCACCATTGCCTCCTACCTGGAAAATACTCTGTGCTAAACCATTGCGTCCACCAGAGGCTTGCTGTGCCACTTGCGAACCTTGCGGATGGAATATAGAAGAGCCTAAGCCGAACAATGATACAGATAATAAGATGACGAGGAAACTATCGGCATACGAAAGCATAAAGATTCCTATGAGCGTGAACACCATACTCACAGGCAATTGCCACCAACCATGATGCTTATCGGCATAGAGTCCTACAAAAGGTTGGATGATGGAAGAGGTTAGCTGTAGTACCAGCGTTATGATTCCAACTTGAAAGAAGGATAATCCAAACTCATCTTTCAACATCGGGTAAATTGCTGGGAGCATCGAATGCATTGTGTCATCTAACAGGTGACAAAAACTTATCGTGAGCAGAATGCCTAAGGCTGTACGTTCTTCGTTTCCTTCTTCTATCGTATTATTTAGCTTCATTTGTTTGTTATTATCTCCGAACATGCAAAGGTACATATTATCTTTATAAACAAAGAAAGCAAACCTGTATAACTATGGAGCATCAACTGCTTTTTACAAGTTGAATTTCATTCATCGACACGAGCCTCTCTTTATAGGGTGCGGAGCCTCCGCACCACATGTGCGAGGCGTTAGCACGATATGTGCGGAGCGTTAGCACATCATGTGCGGAGTATCAGTACGACAATAGAAAGGGGTGGAATGAGTAGCTATCAGTCGTAAAAAAGATAGCAAAACGCCATTGGTTTTCGCAGATAAGGAAGACTTTAACCATAAAATACGCATTTTCAAACGATTAATGCGTATCTTTGTAGCTGATATAACATTCCCCTATAGAAAGATGAGGGTAAAAAGATAAGATTACCAATAGGGGACTGTAATCCACATTAAAACAAACAACAACATTATTAGAAAGAAAGAAGACTATGATAGCCTATCTTAGAAGTGGGTTAAAAAGAACTTTATGTCTATCTCTCCTTACGCTCGTCTCTGCACATTCAATGGCACAAGACACTGAAAATTTCTCTCCAGATGCCCCTGGTGCTACGACTGGTGTCGACATCATGAAGCCAGGAAAGATTGATTGGGAAACTGGTATCGTACTTGAATGGGACAGAAGAAACGGTGGACACGCACGTACTTTCACTATCAACACATCTTTGTTTCGTCTTGGACTGACTCCACAAGCGGAGGTAAGACTACAGATTGATGAATGTATAAGCCATACGCCCGAAGGGAATTTTGGGGGTATTGCGAATGCCGCTATTGGTACGAAAATCAAGGTCTATGAGGGTGGAAAGGTGTTTCCAAAGGTTTCCTTTATGGGTACAATACTCATTCCTGGTGGTAGTAATGCACACTACCTTCCCAAACATGTAGGTATTCAAGCTCACCTCTTATTCGAAAACGAATTGAGTAGTAAGTTTACATTGGGTTATGACTTGGGAGGTGAATGGGATGGAGATACAGAGAGTCCTGACCTTTTCTTTGGTGCTAACCTCACTTATCAGCCTACTGACAAGTGGAGCTTCTTCGTAGAAAGCTATAACCGATACAACTCAAAGCGACAGGACGACTGGGCAAAACCAGGACATGACAGCCACTTCAACTTTATGAGTGAAGTCGGAATGGATTATAAGGTTTCACCACGACTGCACCTAAACACTTACTACGACATTTCTTTCAACGAATTCTCACGATACAGTAACATTGGGTTGGGTATCACCTGGCTACTAAACTAAGAGAAAAGGGGAATTAAGAGAGGAACTTTTCTTTCTATTATATAGATATAATTCGATTTTATTTCTTAATTTTGTGTCGGTATAAATTAGGGGTATTATGCTCCTATACTTTTGTAAAAAGACGATGAAATTCAAGTATGATGTACTTGTTATCGGCGGTGGACACGCAGGTTGTGAGGCTGCTACAGCAGCTGCCAACTTGGGTGCGAACACTTGTTTGGTAACAATGGATATGAATAAAATCGGTCAGATGAGCTGTAATCCTGCCGTCGGAGGTATAGCCAAAGGTCAGATAGTCAGAGAGATAGACGCTCTTGGAGGCTATATGGGACTGGTTACCGACGCAACAGCGATACAGTTTCGAATGCTGAACCGCTCAAAGGGACCTGCCGTTTGGAGTCCACGAGCACAGTGTGACCGTGGCAGATTTATCTGGGAATGGCGCACAATACTCGACCATACGGACAATCTTGACATCTTTCAGGATCAAGCCGACGAGCTGTTGGTAGAGAATGGTAAGGTGTTGGGTGTCAGAACGATATGGGGTATTGACATCTATGCACGTACAGTGGTTATCACTGCGGGCACCTTCCTTAACGGACTGATGCATATCGGGAAACGAAAGGTAGAAGGTGGACGATGTGCAGAGCCTGCTGTTCACAACTTTACAGAGAGCATTACGCGCCACGGTATTCGTGCCGATCGCATGAAGACGGGTACCCCTGTGCGCATTGATCGCCGTTCGGTTCACTTTGACGAGATGGAACCACAACCGGGAGAGACGGACTATCATCAGTTCTCTTTCTATGGTCCGCATCGCCATCTACCACAGTTGCCATGCTGGACGTGTAATACAAACGAGGAAGTACATGAGGTGTTGCGCCGTGGGGTGGCTGACTCTCCCCTATTCAATGGGCAGATTCAGAGTACTGGACCACGCTATTGTCCTTCGATTGAGACGAAACTCGTCACCTTCCCTGACAAGAATAGCCACCCTCTCTTCCTCGAACCAGAGGGCGTAGATACGAATGAAATGTATCTGAATGGCTTCTCTTCAAGTATGCCTTGGGAGGTTCAATTAGAGGCTATACACAAGATTCCAGCCCTGCGTGACGCTAAAATCTATCGTCCTGGTTATGCTATCGAATACGATTACTTTGATCCAACACAGCTAAAACAGTCTTTGGAGTCGAAAGTCGTCGAGGGTCTGTTCTTTGCAGGACAGGTGAATGGTACGACGGGATACGAGGAAGCAGGCGGACAAGGCTTAGTGGCGGGTATCAATGCTGCCCTACTCTGCGCGGGTAAGGATCCTTTCGTAATGAATAGAGACGAGAGTTATATCGGTGTGTTGATTGATGACCTTACTACAAAGGGTGTTGATGAACCTTACCGTATGTTTACTTCACGTGCGGAATACCGTATTCTCTTGCGCCAAGATGATGCAGATGCGCGACTGACGGAGCGTGCTTATAATATAGGTACTGCTAAGCAGGATCGTTATGACTGGTGGATGCAGAAAAAGGAGAATATCAATCGTATTCTTGATTTCTGTAACAACACTTCCGTTAAGCCTGATGTTGTAAACGGATTCTTGGAGCATTTGGGTACTTCTCCTATTAAAGGGGCAAGCAAGATTGTAGACCTTGTGGCACGCCCACAGGTTAACTTTGAGAATCTTTCAGCTGTTATCCCAAGCCTTAAAGAGGCTATCGAGGCTTCGCCTAACCGCAAAGAAGAGATTGCCGAAGCAGCGGAAATCAAACTAAAGTACAAAGGCTATATCGACCGAGAGCGTGTATTCGCTGAAAAGATGCGTCGTCTTGAGGATATTAAAATCAAAGGACACTTCAATTACAGTGAGCTACACGACCTCTCAACAGAGTGCCGACAGAAGTTAGAACAGATTCAACCGGAGACGCTCGCACAAGCAAGTCGTATTCCTGGAGTCAGCCCAAGCGACATCAATGTACTGCTTGTCCTCATGGGAAGATAAGTTTCATAGGATTGAAAAGTCCTAACACGTGAGCAAAAGAACTGCCCCGAAAGGAGCTAAAAGCACATTGTTTCACGTGAACAATAGCATAAAACAAAACTATATAACAAACTGAAAATGAATAAAAAACTATTATTAGACAACCTGAGATGTATCCCAGATTGGCCTATTAAGGGTGTAAACTTCCGTGATGTGACTACCCTATTCAAGTCACCTGAAGCTCTTCAGGAAATTACTGATGAGATGGTTGATCTTTACAAAGACAAAGGTGTAACCAAGATTGTGGGCATCGAGAGTCGTGGCTTCGTTATGTCGTCTGCCGTTGCCACTCGTTTGGGTGCGGGTATCGTACTTTGCCGCAAACCTGGTAAGCTCCCTTGTGAGACCATCCAAGAGAGTTATCAGAAGGAATATGGCGTAGACACAATTGAAATTCATAAGGATGCTATCAATGAGAACGACGTAGTTCTTCTCCATGATGACCTCCTTGCGACTGGCGGAACAATGAAGGCAGCATGTGACCTTGTTAAGAAGTTCAACCCTAAAAAGGTGTATTGTAACTTCATTATCGAGCTTCATGAGGAGTTCCCTAATAGCCGAGATCAGTTTGACAAGGATATTGAAATTAGTTCTTTGCTCCAATTCTAATCAGCAAGACTGTGACAAAAATCTTTCCTCCCTACCCTTTTTATATGTAAAAGAGGAAACGAAATGAAAATAAAAAGAAGAGGAGTAACCCACATAAAGGGTCGCTCCTCTTTTCTTTAAAAGTTCATTATCGAGGGTTATCAACCATCACTACGATATCAATATTTAGTCACTAACTATCGTGCCAAGCCTTAGCACAATATGTGCCGACGTGAAGCACCACATGTGCCAACGTGAAGCACCGTTCGTGTTCCACGTGAAACAAAACGCTTTAAAAAGCCTTTATACAAAGGAGTTACGCAAAATGAATAAAGAAGATAACTTGAAGCGAACAGCTTACCTTAAGAACATTGTTGTCAATATGCCTGAGAAACCGGGCACATATCAGTTCTATGATAATGAGAAAATAATTATCTATGTTGGCAAGGCGAAGAACCTAAAACGACGTGTGTCTTCGTATTTCCATAAAGAGGTTGACCGTTTCAAAACAAAAGTGTTAGTTTCTAAGATTCATGATATCTCATACTCTGTGGTCAAAACAGAGGAAGATGCACTTCTAATAGAGAATCAACTTATCAAACAATACAAACCTAAATACAACGTATTGCTCAAAGATGGTAAGACTTACCCAAGTATTTGTGTAACGAATGAGTATTTCCCACGTATATTCAAAACACGTACTATCAATAAACGCTTTGGCACCTTTTATGGTCCTTATAGCCATATTGGAAGTATGTATGCAATTCTTGATATTATTAAGAAGGTATACAAACCGCGCACTTGTCGCTTCCCTATTACGAAAGAAGGTATCGAACAGGGTAAATATAAACCTTGCTTAGAATATCATTTACATAACTGTGGTGCACCATGTATCAACAAACAGAGTTATGAAGATTATCAAGAAGCAATAAAACAAGCACGAGAAGTATTAAAAGGAAATACACGTGAGGTACAGAAACTCCTAAAACAAGAAATGGAGAAATATGCGGAGGAATTGCGATTTGAGGAAGCTGAATTATGTAAACAGCGTTATTTAGCCCTCGACAACTTCGCTGCAAAGAGCGAAATCGTAAGCCATACGATTACGGATGTTGATGTTTTCACAATTGTAAGCGATGATTCAAGAAAGAATGCATTTGTTAATTATATCCACGTAACTAATGGTGCAATCAATCAAAGCTTTACTTACGAATATAAAAGAAAGCTCGATGAATCCGATGAAGAGTTGCTAAATGAGGCCATTCCTGAGATACGTGAACGCTTTAATAGCACCGCAAAAGAGATCATCGTACCTTTTGAACTTGATTTTAAAGTAAAGGGTGCTGAATTCTTCATACCACAACGTGGTGATAAGCATCATCTATTAGAACTCTCTGAGATGAATGCTAAGCAATATAAATTTGACCGATTAAAACAGACTGAAAAGCTAAATCCAGAACAAAAACAGACGCGTTTAATGCGAGAACTCCAAGATAAGCTGAAGTTATCGAAGCTTCCTTACCACATAGAGTGCTTCGATAATTCAAATATTTCAGGTTCTGACGCTGTTGCTGGCTGCATTGTATATAAAGGAATGAAGCCATCTAAGAAGGATTATCGCAAATACAACATCAAGACTGTAGTAGGTCCTGATGACTACGCATCCATGCAGGAGGTTATAAGACGACGCTATAGCCGTATGCAGGAAGAAGGTACTCCACTACCCGATCTCATCATTACCGATGGTGGAAAGGGTCAAATGGAGGTTGTAAGAGAAGTAGTTGAAGACGAGCTCCACCTCAGTATTCCGATTGCAGGACTTGCCAAGGACGACCGTCACCGCACAAACGAACTCCTGTTCGGCTTCCCACAACAGACAATAGCATTGGATGTCAAGGGCGAACTCTTCAAAGTCCTAACCCAAATACAGGACGAAGTGCATCGTTATGCTATCTCTTTCCATCGAGATAAACGTTCTAAAACACAGCTACACAGCGAGTTAGACGACATAAAAGGTATCGGACCAAAGACAAAGGATGCACTTTTAAAGAAACTGAAGACAGTAAAACACATAAAAGAAGCTGATTTACAAGAACTTACAGAATTAATAGGAGCAAGCAAAGCAACTATTGTCTATAATTATTTCCACGCTAATCAGTAACTAATTAAAATAAATATTGTACATTTGCGATATGAGAATTGTAATACAACGTGTTAGCCATGCCTCTGTTACTATCAATCAGCAAGAAAAGTCTTCCATTGGTATGGGATTCCTTATCCTATTAGGTATTGGTAAAGAAGATACTGAGGAGGATATTAACTGGTTAGTAAAGAAGGTTATAGCTTTGCGCATTTTCGACGATGAAATGGGCGTAATGAACCGTAGCATCATGGATGTTAATGGAGAAATTCTCGTTGTTTCTCAATTCACTTTAATGGCAAGCTATAAGAAAGGAAGCCGTCCAAGTTGGATCCATGCAGCACCACACGAACTCTCTATTCCGCTATATAATCGTTTCTGTGACGCTCTAAGTAACGCAATGGGGAAACCTGTAGGCACAGGAGAGTTCGGCGCTGACATGAAAGTAGAGCTGCTAAACGACGGTCCTGTGACCATTTGTATGGACACGAAGAATAAGGAATAGAATCTACAAACTCCTTTTCCTATTCCTAATACAGAACTAAAATAAGAAAAGAAAGCTTTGATATACAGCGAAAATAACGATAAAATCGACAATATTCTACAATCAGACAAACTAAGTAAAACAAGAACTATGACAATACAAGAAGCACAACAAGCCGTTGATAAGTGGATAAAAGAAAATGGTGTACGCTACTTTAGCGAACTAACCAATATGGCTTGCCTCACAGAAGAAGTAGGAGAATTAGCTCGCGTAATGGCTCGTACATACGGAGATCAGAGCTTCAAAGAGGGTGAAAAGCCCAATTTAGGAGAAGAAATGGCTGATATTCTATGGGTTCTGCTCTGTCTTGCCAACCAAACTGGCGTCAATCTCACAGATGAACTACAGAAGAGTTTTGACAAGAAAACCAAGCGCGACAAGGATAGACACAAGAACAATCCTAAATTAAAATAAGCCTATTTAATGTTTCAAAATAGTCTATAATATTCAAACAAAAGATATTTTGGGGGAAAATAGAGGGTAAAATGACAGCAGAAAAAGACTGCTCTTCACGCCTAAAAATAAAAAACGAAGGTGGAGAAAAATAAATGTTTGCACCTCCCCTACCCTCACACTATAAAGAAATAAAAATAAACAATATAATAAAAAACAAATCATGGGAACAATTAAAGACACTGTTTCGAAAGACATCCAGGCACAAAAAGCCGTTGGAATCGTCGAAAAAAGCGAGTACGACCAGGCGTTAGCACAGTACAACCTCAACATCACTGACGAGGAAGTTAAGGCTGCCGTAACAAAGATTATTGCAGAGAAAGTATCAGAAAACGACAACCTTGAAGTAAAGAGATTTCTCTTAGGTAGCGTTGAGCTTACAACTCTTAGCACAACAGACACAGAAGAAAAGGTATTGGAAATGGTTGAGAAAGTAAACCGTTTCGATACCGAGTATCCTGATTTACCACATGTTGCAGCCCTCTGTGCCTACCCTTGCTTCACGAAATTAATGGCAGACAGCCTTGAAGTAGACGGCGTTGACATTACAAATGTAACGGGCAATTTCCCTTCATCTCAAACCTTCTTAGAGGTGAAAACCATCGAGACAGCACTTGCAATCAAGGACGGAGCTACTCATATCGACATCGTTATGCCTGTAGGTAAGTTCCTTTCTGGAGATTACGAAGGCGTATGTGACACTATCAACGAGCTTAAGCAGGTGTGTGGAGACGTTCCTATGAAGGTGATTCTTGAGACTGGCGATCTTGGCAATGCGAGTGCGATTAAGACCGCATCTCTCCTCTCTATGTACGCAGGTGCAGACTATATAAAGACAAGTACAGGTAAGGAGAAGATCAGCGCAACACCAGAGTCTGTATATGTTATGTGTCAGGCTATCAAGGAGTACTATGACAAGACAGGTATTCAGATTGGTTTAAAGCCTGCTGGTGGTATCAATACAGTAATGGATGCAGTTATCTACTATACCATTGTTAAAGAGGTCTTAGGCGAGAAATGGCTCACAAACTACTGGTTCCGCATGGGAACAAGCCGTCTTACCAACCTCTTGTTAAGTGAAATCATTGGTACAGAGACTAAGTTCTTCTAAACTTTTCAGCCAACAGTAACAAAAAATTAAAACGCTGAAACAGATAAAATAAAACAAAAGTAACCTATAAGGGGCATACACTTTGTATGTCCCTTTTTCCGTATCTACACATGAAAACATCTCTCATTATTGTTCTTTCAAAGAAAGACAATTTTAAACAAACCTAATAATATAATCTATTTTTAAATATTATATAGATTATATTTACGAAATACCTCATTAAAAAGGCAGAAAAAAACAACTTCCAGAAACACAATAAACAGCAAGAAAAAAAGACAAATATAAACTAAATAAGCACAGGAAATTATCTCTTGTAGTCACAGAAAACTATAAGTACTTCAAAACAATAAGATAAACAGTATTTACATGGTATCTATAAATCAATCAACTTATGGTCAAAAGCCATCGTTATAAGGGCAAAAGATAACCTATAGGTAGTATTATTGTGAAGTAAAACACCATAAACACATATGGTGCGGGGCATCCGCACCATATGTGCGAACGCTCCGCACGATTGGTGCTAAGCCTTAACACGAATAATATGTAACATAACAACGCATGCCATTGATAAAAAATAAGTCAATAAAAGACATAAAAAAGAGTTTCTCCTTATGTGATGGATAAACCATCATCATAAAGAGAAACTGTCGTTATCATCACAAAAATTAATCAATCTCACGATGAAAGGGAGATTTTAGCACTAAATCAGCGCAATTACTTCTTCCTTTTAATTACATAATCAAGGTAAGTCTGAAGAGCAGAACGAATGCTCTCATCCGTAACATACGTATCAAGAAAAGTCTGTGCTTCAGCATGGAAGTCCCACATACGTCGTTCAGCATACTCAATACCACCGCTAACCTTAGCAAATTCAACCAATTTATCGATTTCTTCGCGTGTAACCTCGTGTGCTTTCACCTTATGAGCCAAAGCAAGCATCTCCTCATTTTTCGTCGAATTCAACGCATAAATGATTGGTAAAGTGAGCTTTCCTTCAGCCATATCGTTACCCGTTGGCTTACCAATTTCAGCCTCAGAGTCATAATAATCGAAGATATCATCACGAATCTGGAAGACAATTCCGAGATGTTTACCAAAGAGTCTTGCCGCTTCAACCTCCTCATCGCTTGCATTAGCTGACTCTGCACCAATAGCAGCACACGACTCAAAAAGAGCGGCAGTCTTACGTTCAATGATCTTATAGTAAACCTCTTCGGTGATTTCTTTATTCTGAATATTCCACAACTGAAGAATCTCTCCATCGCTCAGCGTACGACCTAACTCTGCAAGATAGCGCACAATAATCTCTGAGTGCGTGTAACTAACGTGAAGTAAGGCAGTTGAGAGCACATAATCACCCACTAATACAGCCACCTTATTATCATAGTCAGCATTCACACTCGCCTGCCCTCTGCGAGCAGCCGCTTCATCAACGACATCGTCATGCACAAGTGAAGCCGTATGTAAAAGCTCCAATCCCACAGCCGCATGCTGTGTTGCTTCAGAAACCTTACCAAAGTTCTTAGCCATCAGGAGGATGAGAATAGGGCGCATACGTTTCCCTGCTCGTTGCTTGATATGGTTCAAAACCGTACGCAACAAGCCATCTTCGTGGTCGAGAGCATGATTAAAAAGGCCGATGAAATCGCCTAATTCTGTCTCAATTGGCTGTTTTATGAGTGAAAGAGTATCCATTTTTGACTTTAAATTTGATACAAATTTACTCATTTTATCGGAGATTATGGAAGAAAATTAGTAATTTTACAGCTAAAAATAGAATAATTAGTTATGGCAAAACTCTTTCTTATTGACGCATACGCGCTCATTTATCGTTCATACTACGCATTCATCAAAAGTCCACGTATCAACTCTAAAGGATTGAATACATCTGCTGTTATGGGCTTTTGCAACACTCTGAACGAGGTCCTTACAAAGGAAAAGCCAACACATATTGGTGTAGCATTCGATCATGGAAAGACATTTCGCCATGACGCCTTCCCTGAATACAAGGCGCAGCGTGAGGAAACACCAGAAGATATCAAGCTTTCTGTACCTCTTATCAAGCAAGTGCTTGAGGCTATGCGTATTCCTATTTTACAGGTAGATGGCTTCGAAGCAGACGATATTATCGGTACTATAGCAACCCGCTTTGGAGCCGATGGAATCGATACTTTTATGCTTACACCTGATAAAGACTATGGCCAACTCATTGGTCCTAACGTCTTTATGTATCGTCCTCGTCATGGTGGCGGTTACGAGATATTGGGAGAAAAGGAGGTAGGAGAAAAGTATGGCATCCCTACCCCAGCCCAAGTCATCGACCTCTTGGCATTGATGGGCGACTCAGCAGATAACTTTCCTGGTTGTCCAGGTGTTGGAGAGAAAACCGCAGCCAAGTTAATCAATCAGTTTGGAAGCATTGACAATATGCTTCAACATACTGACGAGATTAAGGGTAAACTACGTGAGAAAGTTGAGAATGCCGTAGAGGACATTAAAATGTCAAAGTTCCTCGCAACGATCCGAACAGACGTTCCAATGGAACTTGACTTGGATGAACTCAAGGTTGAGCAACCTGATGAGACAAAATTACGTGCGATATTTGAGGAATTAGAGTTTAAGACACTTATTAACAAGTTTCTTAATAAAAGTGAAGGTAAGCCAAAAACCGACAATAATCAGCTTGATTTATTTGCAGAAAACACGACCAACGAGTCAGATGAGCCGAAAAATGCGAAATTTGAGAGCATAAAAACAACCCAACATGAATACAAACTCGTTGAAAATGAGGAAGAATTACGTCAGCTTTGTGACTTTTTTATTACAAAAGAGTCTGTAAGTATAGACACAGAAACCACTTCTACGGATGCAATTAGTGCTGAATTGGTTGGTTTGAGCTTCTCGGTTGAAGAAAAGAAGGCATTTTATGTTTCCGTACCAGCCAACTACGAAGAAGCATTAAAAATCGTTCAGATATTCAAACCGCTGTATGAAAGCGACAAAATAATGAAAATTGGACAGAACATCAAGTATGACTATGAAGTGTTGACCAGATATGGAGTGACACTACAAGGTAAGATGTTCGATACGATGATAGCCCACTATCTCATCCAACCAGAGTTACATCATAATATGGACTACATGGCTGAGACCTTACTCGGCTATCAAACAATCCACATTGAGGAACTACTCGGTCCGAAAGGAAAGAAGCAGAAGAATATGCGCGACCTCTCCCCTGCTGACATCTATGAGTATGCTGCAGAGGACGCTGATATTACCTTGCGTCTGAAAAACGTACTTGAACCACGTTTAAAGGAGCTTGGAGTGGAAGAACTCTTCTGGAATATAGAGATGCCTTTGGTGCGTGTATTAGCTGATATGGAGCTAAATGGCGTATGCTTAGACACTGAAGCACTGCAAGATACGTCAAAGATATTCACTGAACGTATGAAACAATACGAGCAGGAAATATATAAGGAGGCTGGAGAAGAATTCAATATATCAAGCCCAAAACAAGTAGGTGACATCCTCTTTGGTAAGATGCAAATTATGGATAAGCCTAAGAAGACAAAGACTGGTCAGTTTGTTACAAGCGAAGAGGTGCTGCAGAGTCTTGAAAACAAGAGTCCTATCGTACGTAACATCCTCAATTACAGAGGTATGAAGAAACTTCTTAGTACATATATCGATGCCTTACCAAAGCTGATTAATCCACGTACAGGACATATTCACACATCGTTTAATCAGGCACTTACAGCCACTGGGCGACTCTCGTCGAGTGATCCAAACTTACAGAATATTCCTGTGCGTACGGATGATGGTAAGGAGATACGCAAATGTTTTATCCCAGAAGAAGGCTGTCTGTTCTTTTCAGCAGATTATAGTCAGATAGAGTTGCGTATTATGGCACATCTTTCAGAAGACGAGAACATGATGGAGGCATTCCGTGAGGGGCATGATATCCACCGTGCAACAGCTGCAAAAATATGGCATGTAGATATAGATAAGGTGACTGATGCACAGCGAAAGAAGGCTAAACAAGCCAACTTCGGTATTATATATGGTATTACCACCTACGGACTTGCTCAGCGCATGGACATTCCAAATAGTGAAGCTAAAGAGTTGATAGAAGGCTATTTCCGCACATTCCCAAAGGTACAAGCCTATATGGAACATGCGAAAGAAGAAGCAAGAGCTAAGGGTTATGCCGAAACACTCTTCCATCGTCGCCGCTATCTTGCTGATATCAACAGCCGTAATGCCACTGTGCGTGGTTTTGCCGAGCGTAACGCCATCAATGCTCCAATACAAGGAACAGAGGCAGATATCATCAAGGTGGCAATGGTACGCATTTGGGAACGCTTTAAGAAAGAAGGTATTCGCTCAAAGATGATTCTCCAAGTGCATGATGAACTTAACTTCTCTGTCTTCCCTGAGGAGCGTGAACAGGTGGAACGCATTGTTATCGAGGAGATGCAGAACGCTTATCCGCTGAATGTTCCATTGACAGCTGATGCGGGATGGGGCAAGAACTGGTTGGAAGCACATTAAAAAAGAAGAAGCCTCCCCCTACCCCTCCGAATAGCCTCCCCCAACCCCTCCGAAGGGAGGGGAGTGCAGATAAAAAGAGGCTTGAGGATAGATAGGGAGTCTATTGGTGATTCTTTTATAGATTATAATATAATGTTAAATAGACTATAAACAAACAATAAGGGATAAAATGAGGGTAAATTACGACCTTATAAAGCATAAATAAAAAGGCTAATAACGGCAAATAGAAATCGAAGAGATGAACTGCAAAGTTGGTAAAAAGTATGAGTAAACAGCTACCCTACCCTTCTGAGCGAATTACTTACATGAAGAAAAAGAATTATTTCATGAAAGAAATATTTATTTTCACGACAAGAAATATTTATTTCATGAAAATAATTTAGAAAGAGGGCTAAAAGTAGAAGTCAAAAAAGGGTGAAACATTCCATCCTCTATCATGTAGAGAATACAGAAAAAGGGCTTTTCAACAGCTTAGAAGCAGTGTTAAAATATAGAAAAAGGCTATTCATTTAGCTTTTTTGGCGTAATTTTGCAATTTAATCAACCAGAGAAATTTGAATGAGTCTTACTAAGATAGTAAACAAGTTATACTTCCAGCCGCGCCGCAGGGAGCTTGATCGCTACGTCACGGATGGAGAGGCTATCCAGCGGGAAGTCATGCAATACCTCGTTGAGCGGGCAAAAGATACCGAATACGGTCGTAAACACCTGTTCTCAACGATTAAGACGTATGAGGATTTTGTACAGAATATTCCAGTCAATACATACGAAGAACTGAAGAGCGACATCGACCGTATGCGCCACGGAGAACGTAATATTCTGTGGCCGGGACAGGTTAGATGGTATGCTAAGTCATCAGGTACAACCAACGATAAGAGTAAGTTTATTCCTGTTTCTCACGAGGGATTACAGACAATTCATTATCAAGGTGGTAAGGACGTTATCGCTTACTACCTTAGCAATCACCCAGAAAGTCGCCTCTTCAATGGTAAGGGTCTCATCTTAGGTGGTAGTCATTCTCCAAATTATAACCTGTATAATTCGCTTGTAGGTGACCTCAGTGCCATCCTCATTGAGAATATAAATCCACTCGTAAACTTGTGTCGTGTACCTAAGAAACAGACTGCTCTTCTAAGCGACTTTGAGGTAAAACGCGACCGAATTGCACACGAAACACTGAACCAAAATATCACTAATATATCGGGCGTTCCATCGTGGATGCTATCTGTATTGGTACGTGTGATGGAGCTGAGTGGCAAGAAACATCTGGAGGAGGTATGGCCAAATCTGGAGGTATTCTTCCATGGTGGTATTGCCTTTACACCTTATCGTGAGCAGTATGAACAGCTCATTACCAAGCAGGACATGAACTACATGGAGACTTACAACGCTTCTGAGGGCTTCTTCGGCATACAGGACGACCCAACTGACAGCAGTATGTCACTTATGCTCGACTATGGTGTCTTCTACGAATTCTTACCTATGGACGAGTTTGAGAGCGAACATCCAAATATCGTTCCATTGTCAGGTGTGGAGATTGGTCGCAACTATGCGATGCTTATCAGTACTGCCTGCGGTCTTTGGAGATATGAGATTGGCGACACAGTGCAGTTCACTTCGACCAATCCTTATAAGTTTGTTATCACTGGTAGAACCAAGTATTTCATCAATGCCTTTGGTGAGGAACTCATCATGGACAATGCTGAGAAGGGACTTGAAGCAGCCTGCAAGGCTACAGGAGCGCAGATATCAGATTATACCGCAGCCCCAATGTATATGGATGCAAAGGCTAAGTGCCGTCATCAGTGGCTCATTGAGTTTGCAAAGGAACCATCTTCACTTGAGGAGTTTGCTAAGGTTCTCGATGATAAACTACAGGAAGTTAACTCTGACTATGAGGCAAAACGTTTCCATAACATTACCCTTCAGCCGCTCGAAATCATTGTTGCACGCAAGGATCTCTTTAATGACTGGCTCAAGATAAAGGGTAAACTCGGTGGTCAACATAAGATTCCACGCCTTTCAAATAGCCGTAACAACTTAGAAGAATTGCTGAGTATGAACCAGTAAGGACGGAAGACGGTAAAAGAATAAACCACCTTTAAGGGATAAAAAAGTAAAAAGGTAAAAAAGTAAAACAGCGATATGAAGAAGATAAAACAAAGATATTGCCAAGGAGTAATGGGTGGAAAGGATGACTTTTCAGCTAAGGTCAGCCATTGCCTTTCGGTGTTTTACCATCTAAATGCGTTACCATTCTACCTTTTTACCTTCATACTTTTAGCCCTTTCTTCTTGTGCCAGAATGGGACAACCTGATGGTGGATGGTATGATGAGACTCCTCCAAGAGTGTTGGGTGCCTCCCCTACTGAACGAGCAACCGACGTAAACAGTAAGAAGGTCAATATCTATTTCAACGAGTTCATCAAGTTGGAGAACGCATCAGAGAAGGTTGTTGTCTCTCCCCCACAGATTGAAGCTCCTGAAATTAAGGCTACTGGTAAACGAATTACAGTAAGTTTACAAGACAAGTTGCAGCCAAATACCACCTACACCATCGACTTCTCTGACGCTATCACGGATAACAACGAGGGTAACCCATTAGGAAACTACACCTATAGCTTCTCTACTGGCGACCATATTGATACCCTTGAAGTGGCTGGTTATGTGTTAGAAGCTGAGAATTTAGAGCCTGTAAAGGGTATTCTCGTAGGTCTTTACAGCAATCAAAACGATACAGCTTTCGAAAAACAGCCTATGCTGCGCGTCTCACGTACCGACAGTCGTGGACGTTTCATCATACGAGGTGTTGCCAAGGGAGACTATCGTATCTATGCACTGCAGGACATGGACGGCAACTACATGTACAATCAGAAGAGCGAAAAGTTAGCTTTCACGCCCGAAATTATCATGCCGTCATGGAAGCCAGACATACGACAAGACACACTTTGGATTGATTCCTTGCACATCAAGGATATCAAGCAGGTTCCTTACACCCACTTCCTCCCAGATGATGTGGTGCTGAACTCCTTTACAGCCACACAAACAGACCGCTTCTTCCTCAAGTCTGAACGCAAGGACCCTAACCACTTTACGCTCTTTTTCAGTTATGGTGATGGCGACCTTCCACAGATAACAGGAGTCAATTTTAACGCTAAAGATGCGTTCATAACAGAGCCAAGTCTGAACCAAGATACAATCATCTATTGGCTTCGTGATACTGCCCTCGTCAATCAAGACACACTGCGAATGCAGCTGCTTTATAACATGACGGACAGTACAGGTAAGCTTGTTCCTAAGACAGATACGTTAGAAATACTCTCAAAGGTGCCTTACGCGAAGCGTTTAAAACGTCAGCAGGAGGAATACGACAAATGGTTTAAGAAGCAGGAAAAGGCAAAAGAACGTGGAAAAGAGTTTGAAACTGCAATGCCTGTCACTCCTTTGGAGATCAGATATAATGTTTCTTCGCAAATGGACCCTGACCAAAATCCAACGTTCGAACTCCCTACCCCAATAGCAAAGACGGATACCTCCAAGATTCATCTTTACGAAAAGATAGACTCCCTATGGTATCGAGCGAAATATAAGTTCGGTGCTGAACCCGGAAAACCACGCTCTTTAAAGTTGGTAAGTACGTGGGATCCGGGACATGAATATAGTCTTGAGGTCGATTCGGCAGCCTTTACAGACATCTATGGTAAGGTTTCTGCAAAGTATAAGCAGGGTGTTCGTATCCCATCAATGGACGAGTATGGTACGCTGATAATGACCTTACAGAACATGGAAGGTAAGAACTGTCTGGTGCAGTTGCTCAATGAAAGCGACAAACCAGTGAAAGAGGCGTATGCAAAGAACAACCAAGCAACCTTCCATTACATCAAGCCGGGCAACTACTATCTCCGTCTTATCGTCGATGATAACGACAACGGCAAATGGGATACAGGTGATTATGCAAGCCAACGACAGCCCGAAGCCGTTTATTATTACCCAAAGGCTATCGAGTGTAAGGCAAAACGTGATGTACAGGGAACGTGGAATCCACGTCAACTCCCACTCTACAAGCAGAAGCCTGCAGCCATAACAAAGCAGAAGGCTGATGCTCAACGTAAGATAAAGAGACGTAATATCGAACGCGCTCGTAGTCTTGATATCTCACTGCCTAACGAACTTCTCAACGCTGGTCAGTAGAAATAAAGGAAATAAAAGACTGGTTTAATAAAACCTATCAATACGACAAGCACCCTCATCTATCCCCAACCGTCTTAATGTTAAGGATTGATGAGGGTGCTTTCATTATATCAATTCCATAATAGAGAACGCTCCGCACCATTGGTGCGAACCATCAACACCATTGGTGCGGACCATCAGCACGACATGTGCTGAGTAATAAATTATCTGCTGACAATGGGGAAAAAGAAGCTTCTGAAGCGTTTTTAAGACTACTTTTCAGCCAATACAGCTTACTATCTGCTAAGATATAGAAATACCAGAAATCAATGCCAATATTCGTCCCAAACGACTGTTACGATAACCATAAAGCAGCTTATAGACCAAGAAAGACCCATAAACGCCTATCAGAAAAGCAAGGATAATATAAACGACATTATCAAAATGAGTAAAGTGCATAAGTATTTGTAAACTCAATGCTTGAAAGATTCCATGATAAAGATAGATAGTATAAGAGGATGGAGAAAGGTGATTGAGGAAGTGAAACTCATATTTTGCGTATAAGCGCGCCAAAGCAACTGACATAAGAATACCATTCATTGCAAAGAATAAACCCATGAGAGGGCTTTTATTTACGTGTAGACCAATAATTGATACTACAAACGTAAATAGGAATACTAAGAAAGAAGTTTTCCTTTTATCAAGAAAGCGCATCAAACCAAAGCTAAATACGAAGTAACCTAAGGCAAAATAAAAAGCATAATGAATTACTCCAACGACATTAAAAAGTGTGTCGTGGGAGAAAGGGAGGGAGATATTTGCCAGAGCAAGTAGGGTAAGTAAAAGAGTAGTAACAGCAAGAGAAGTTCTATGTTTCAGTCGCTGGAAAAAGAGAAGGGCAACCACTGCAAAGACAAAAAGCAAGAACAAAGTAGGTAAAAACCAATAAGAGCTATTGACATTGCGGTAAGGATAGATGAGCATCAACACGTATTCTCTCCAATTAGCTTGTATCGGGCGCACCATAAACTGCGATAAAAGAACCTTTGGAACAAAGAGTAGGGTACTCAAAGCAAAGTAAGGAAGTAGCAAGCGAACTGCTTTACGACTTAGAAAGATATGAGGTTGTAGCGGTTTTCCGTTTACTGATACATTGAAAAGATAACCTGATACGAAGAAGAAAAGGGGTATATGAAACTGATACATCCAGTCAACTATCAGACTATTTGTCTGATAAAAAGAGTGACCGAGTACTACCAAGAGGATAGCAAACACATGGAGAAAAGAGAATTCAGCAATCTTTTGTTTCATTTTATTCGTTTTACTTGCTCATCTTCAGCATACCATACACCATCGCAACCAGCTTTCTCTGCCTTTAGAAGTAAAGATTTCAACTGCTTTCTGTTTGTTATTTCTTCGTTAATAATGGCCTTAGGCCATTGATAACCTGTCTGTTGAAGAGCGGAATAACCCCAACCAAAAGCCTCGAAAGGAATCACCCAGAAGGAAGAATACTTCGTTTCTCCTTTGTCTAAATGTATTACCATTACCTTGTTTACTGGTCGGTCGCATTGGCTGACAATACTCTTTGCCATCTGTTCACCCATCCTACCTGATAGGAAAGAGGCATAGCCGTGATGGAGTAGGGTGAAGAAAGCTGTCAAAAGATAAAGCAATGCTGAAACTATCAATACCTTCTTGTTCTTGATTCGTTCACAGAGTAGGGCTATCATCAGTGCAACAAAGGGCAGAATTGCATAACAGTGCATTGCAGAGAAGACTGTCATCAGATTGATGAAAGCCCCAATAAAGAAGGATAAAAGCAGTATTATGAGCGGTTTCTGCCATCTATAGGAACGTAATAAAAGCCAAAGAAAGGGTAGGGGAAGGACTCCAGTGATTACGACAACAGCAAGATGACGATGCTGAGGATGGATAAGACTGGCGTAATCGATAGGGTAGAAGGTCATTCCTAATAGCAAAGCGAGGTTGCGTAGCAGTCGTGTTAGGGTGAAATCCATATAGACGTTATGCTCAAGACGAAAGCTATCGCTCAGCATGAAACGGCTAACAAGATAGAAAACAAACACAAGGCAGGCACAAAGAAGATGTCTGATAACATCATTGAAACGTTCTTTTCCTATGCTCCATACGATGAAGGGTGGGAAAACAAACCAAATGTAGCCCGACTCTTTAGCAAAAACCGATAGCAAAGAGCACAACAACCACAGCATAAGCTTACGATATCCAGACAGGCTAATGTAGCTATATAAGGCAAGAAGACCCCATAAAAGGGAATAGACTTGGTTCAAGGAATCAATATTCAGGACGGTACCCAAAGTGCCTGACGACAAATAAAAGAAAACGACAGATAGGTTACGTGATAACGTACTAACCCTAAACCATTGCAGAATCCTATAGACTAACCATGTGTTGAGAATATGTCCCAATAGGATAAAAAGATGGTTTAAGAAGGGAAAAAGTCGGTAATTAAGTCCGAGCAGATGCCCAAAGAGCACATCAAAAGGACGCCAATAATTACCATCAGGAAGCAGACTTTGAAGTGTGAGAGGCTCCATCTGCGGTATGGTATAGTACGTCCAATCGTCAAAGGTAGGCTGAAGTTGACAAAGCAACAGCAATGCCAACGGAGCTGTCAGCACTATCCAAAAGATTGGATTACGCCCTACCTCTGCCTTCATAGCCTCTATTAATTAACCACAGCAACCTTACAAACAGTGCCATTATCACCGTTTTCGTCAGCCGTCTGCACCATATAAACACCCGATGCAACACGTTTTCCGTTCTTATCCTTGCCATCCCAGACGAAAGAACCACCATTGCTGGTACCTTCAGCAACGAGAACTCCATTGGTTGTTACAATCTTCACGTCTACATTCATTGACAAACCAACAATTGTAATAGGCCCAGTATAACCCGGTTTTACTGGGTTTGGATAAGCGTATGTAGTCTCATCATTAGGTGATTCAACAGCCTTTGTGGCATCACTCATATAGGAACAGAGACCATTGTCAGTAGCAAAGAACACCTCTCCAGTGGCATCATTGATTGAAATAGACTGAATATTATTAGACAGCAAATGACTATTTGTAGTCGTAAAGTGCTGCAACTGTGTCATATTATCCGCACTAATGAGGTAGACACCACTGCCTTTCGTACCAAACCACTTGCGTCCTCCGCCATCAACCGATATTGCAGTAATATCAAGACCAGCGAGAAGATAATCTGCAAGATTGGTTCCATCGTTACGCGGAACCTTAACTTGTACAAAGCGATAGTTCTCCTGTTCGTTCATTTGAGACCGCTGAAGAAGCATCGGACCAGCCGTTGTTCCCACCCAAATATTGTGGTCTAAGTCCTCTGCCCAGCAGTGAACAGCTGTAATATCTACGTTAGAACCATCCTCATTAACAAAGCGAGTATAAGCTTTGAGTTTATCATTCTTAGGGTCATAAGAGAAGAGTCCCGGCTGAATCCAGTGATCATTGCAGAACCAAAGAAGGTTACGACTATCCAAGCGCATCTGTGACAAGCCTGAGAGTCCTACACCATCTTTCATCAGTTCAGGCTTACTGAAGGAGGTCATCTGCCCATCTTTCGATACACGAATAAGGTTTTCTTTCTTTGTTTGGTTATTGAGTACCCATAGATTACCCTCTCTATCGTAAGCCAATCCATAGACAAGTACATAATCATTACCCAATTCTCTGCCTCTGTCCATAGCTCCTTGCAGGATGCTATTGTCCTTGTTATAAAAGGCTACCATCTTACCAGACATAAACTCATAGAGGCCTGTTCGTGCGCCTACATACACATGATTGCTATTGCGAGGGTCTATTGCTACCGCCTTTGTTCCTATATAAGGATAACCCGTACGAGTCGAGAAGTCGTCTTCGAAAAAGTCCCAATCATCACCCTGTAACACCTGCACAATGCCTGGATTCTCCCAGTTATTAACTATCGGATTGAAGTTTCCTCCGGTACCATAAAGACGGTTATTAAGGAAGGTAGTCCATACAAAAGTGTTGCGCTTTGGACCACCAGGACTGAGTGTCTTAGCCTGTGCCAATAGAACTGCATCGGCTGTTCTTGGACGCTCTACATAAGTTCCTACGTTCGTCCAGTTATTTCTATCGAGGAGATTAGCAGACAAGGCAGCACGATATAGTCCGTTACTTTGGCTCGCAGCATAGATATAACCGCTCTCAATATAGCTGTAATTGACAGGGAAAGAGAGGTTATAACTGTCGCTTATCTCTGCTTTAGCAACATTGAGTTTTACAAGTCCAAAACCTGTAGAGAGATAACAATAGACGCCAGACATATCAATACCGTTGACGGTTTTATCTGCCATTGTTGTCTTTAGATAGTAATCTGGCACATTTGTAACATTACCTCTATCGTCTAATAGGTCGATATTATTATTCGAATAGAGGATAACCAACCGACGAGCTGTCTTATTCCATGCAATGAAACGGATATCCGAATCGCTCAAACCATTGACATTATCGTAGGTCTTTATGCTCTGATCGTTCTTGTTATAGGTATAAAGGCTATTGGAAGCAAGCACATACAGTTTGTTACCTCCTTCTTCAACCCATTGTACATTATTGTAA
Organism: uncultured Prevotella sp.; assembly: GCA_927910885.1. Classification (GTDB taxonomy): domain Bacteria; phylum Bacteroidota; class Bacteroidia; order Bacteroidales; family Bacteroidaceae; genus Prevotella. The sequence goes on from CAKMOD010000134.1 coordinate 57,990, forward strand.
GAAAGATAGTTTTTCCATGTTCCTACACCGCCAGCAAGGGCAGTTACAACAAGAGAAAAGAATAGAATAAGCGATAGGAAATATCTTTTTATTGTCATATAGCGTTCTTTGTGTAATGTAAATAATACAACAGTTTATAGATATTAAACCAAAAAACGTTCGGTTTATTGCCTAAGAGGCAATTCTTTATAGGCTCATTAAATAGCTTATAAGCTGTTACAAAAAGTGGAGAGAGGTGTAAACGCTCGATACACTCGGCTTTATCAAGCAAACGAGAGTAGCCTTTCAGCTCCTTTCTGAAGGCAAATAGCGTGCGCAAAGCCTCTTCTGTCTTAGCGAGATAGCTTGCGTTATCCTCAAAATCACAGAAGAGTACAGGATTATCTATATGCTTTATTACTACTTGTTGCTGCTGGAACCGTTTGCCTAAGAGTACATCTTCATAACCATAATGGCTAATCTTCTCATCGTAAGGCTGCTCACCTAAGACCGAACGGTGTACGAGTAGATTTGTTGCTAAATGCTGATAAGGCTGACTTTGACGGCTCTCAACGGTATTAATTGCCTCGCATTGCCGTTCATAACGATATCTAAGGTTGCCTTTCCATTGGTCAGGATTACCTCCAATGGCTATTCCGCCCACTACAACATCTCCCTCTGTCTGCAGATAGTTGCGAATGAAGGAAGGGTTATTCAACGACAAATCGCCATCAATAAAGAGCAGCCTATCACCCTTAGCCTGCGATACAAGGAAGTTACGAATAGCCGAACGGCCCACGTTCTTCTCCCTGATAATATAGCAGACATGGGGTAGATTCGCTATTGCTCGGTTCTCTTCTACGAGGCTGTGCCTCGTAGCACGGGACCTAACAGCAGCGGAAGGGCAGGGGAGGAGAGGGCTGGCAGCTATACTATCGGGGGGTGATAACACACTATCGGAACTTGACAAAGAGCCATCATCAGCCACTATGATTTCAAAGTCTGCCTTACATTCCACGCACTGTCGCTGTAACTCTGTCACCAAAGCTACACAACTACAGTTATAAACAGGAAGAAGAATAGACAACATTGCAGATATTAAATGGTTATTTTCTTATATCATACAGATAACGAGTACACTATTAAGCTTTGAAATTATGCCTATCAAACCGATTAACATAGCCCTTTTCAGTATTAATATAAGCTTTCAAATAGTATTAGGAAAGCCTTTCCTTCGAATTATTTCATGAAATAAATTCTTTTTACGTGAAAAGAAATATTTTTCTTCATGAGAAGAAATATTTATTTTCATGAAAATAATTCGGAAAAGGGTATTTATCGAAGTCTAAAAGGGGGCTTTTATGGTTTTACTTTGTTAGCTCTTTCCCTCTTAAAAAGCCCCTTTAGCCTTTTTACTCTTTTATCCTTTCAGCCTTCCTAAGTATTCCGCCAACTTCTTTACAGCCCTTGCACGATGGGATATCTGGTTCTTTATCTCCTCACCCAACTCTGCAAAGCTCTTGTCATAACCCTCTGGAATGAAGATAGGGTCATATCCAAAGCCCTCTGTACCATGCTTCTCAGTAGCGATTCTACCCTCTACCTTACCCTCAAACTGATGTTCTACACCATCAATGATAAGAGAGATAACCGTGCGGAAACACGCCTTACGATTGTCCTTACCTTCTAAGTTTGCCAATAGCTTACGCATATTCGCCTCGCTATCGTGGTCGGTTCCCTCTGCATAACGAGCTGAATGCACGCCGGGTTCACCACCAAGTGCCTCCACCTCAAGTCCTGTATCGTCAGCAAAACAGTTCTGACCGTAGTGTTCAACGACGTAAGAAGACTTCTGACGTGCATTCTCCTCCAGTGTTGCTCCAGTCTCAGGGATATCCTCGTGACAGCCAATCTCAGCCAAAGAAACGATTTCAAACTCCTTTCCAAGGATGTCCTTGATTTCCTCAAGCTTATGTTTATTATTTGTTGCGAATACTATTTTCATCTCTATAAAACGTTTTTAGAATGCTAAAAAGCCTTGTTTGAAAGCCCTAAGTACTATTCCTACAACAAGAACGCACGGTTCGTATGTCCTTAAAAGCTTATCGCCAGTGGACACACGAGCCGTGCGTCCCTGCTAATTAGCGGCTGGAACACAGCTCTTCAGCATCTTTATTTCTGTTCATTCGCAGGCTTTTTCATGGCTTCAGCCAACTTCTTTTCCTGCTTTTTCATTTCCTTTTTCGCCTTAATCTTTATCTGATCGAAGCCTTCACCATAGACACCAATCACCGAACTCTGACTTACAAAGGCTGTTGGGTCAACCATCTTGATGATACGGAAGATAGTTTTACTCTCATTACGCTTTGCCAACAAGCAGATAACCTTCATATCATTGCCTGTATACCAGCCATGTCCATCAAGGATAGTCAGTGCATGCTCGGTCTCTTCAACAATGGCATTGGCAATTTCCTCATGCTTCCAAGAGAAGATCATGAACTGAACTGACTCGCGCCTCATATTCATCACGTGATCTAACATAAAACACTCGATGAACATCGTACAGTAACCAAAGACCATCTTATGCAAGCGTTCCATGACATCACCAAACTGAGGGAAGAACAAACAGCTACCCACAATCAAGATATCAACACCCATTAAGACCTGTCCTAACGAGATATCATGATACTTATTGACACAGGCAGCAATGATATCCGTACCACCCGTACTTCCATTATTAAGGAAGACGATAGCCAATCCCGTACCTGTAAGGCTACAACCAATAATCAATGACATAAAAGCTTGGTCTTCACCGAGCATCTTCACCATGTGTCCTGCAGCATCCTTAGGCATCAGATCCTGCGCAAAAATCAATAGGAAATAAAGGGCAAAGATAGCATAGATAGTCTTCATCAGGAACTTAAAGCCCAATATCTTCAAAGCAACTATCAACAACGAAATGTTGATAATCATGTAAGTATTCTCAATCTTAAAACCCGTAGCATAGAAGATTACGGCAGACATACCCGTCACTCCACCCGTTACTATCTCATAAGGCATTAGAAATACAGTGAAGGCAGCAGCATAAAGAATTAAGCCAACGGTCAAGAAAAAGTAATCTTTGGCTTCGGATCGGATGAGTTGTTGATCAATGGTCATAGGCTCTTAGAATGGTTAAGATGAAGAGGCTGTATCGAAACACGGCTGAAGCGGCTACCTACATACTAACTTCATTTCCGTTGGAGATTACCGCTGTTGAAGAAACGAGCTTACAACCCTGTTTCCATACAGCCTCTTCTGTGGTTTATTGAATAGTTATTTGCAAACGATGTTGATAATCTTCTTCGGCACAACGATGATCTTTACGATTGTCTTACCGTCGATATAGTGCTGGCTTCGTTCGTCTTCCAAAGCCTTCTTTTCGATGTCTTCCTTCGTTGCATCAGCTGGGAAGGTTATCTGGAAACGTGCCTTACCATTGAAAGATACTGTCAACTGAACCTCATTCTCTACGAGATAAGACTCGTCCCATACAGGCCATTCAGCATCGAAGACACTCTTTGTCTCACCACCCAACTGCTCCCACAGCTCTTCTGCCATGTGAGGTGCGAATGGAGCGATGACAATAACCATCTTCTTCAATAGTTCACGATTAGCACACTTCTGCTGTCCAAGCTCGTTAACACAAATCATAAACGCAGAAACAGCTGTGTTGTAAGAGAACTGCTCAATATCGCCAGTTACCTTCTTGATAAGCTTGTGAACGCTCTTTAATGAATCCTTTGAAGGCTCATCATCGTTGAGTTCCTGCTGATAAAGCTTCCAGAACTTCTTCAAGAAACGGAAACAACCATCGATACCGTTCGTATCCCAAGGCTTACTTGCCTCTACAGGACCGAGGAACATTTCGTAAAGACGGAGTGTGTCTGCGCCATACTGCTCAACAATCACATCTGGATTGACAACGTTGAACATTGACTTTGACATCTTCTCTACCGCCCAACCGCATTTATAGGTGGCAGGTGTTGGGTTTTGGGTGTTGATACCTTCTGATGATGATGTGCCATCTTCGAAGATGAATTCAGCATTGTTATACTCTGGACGCCATGCCTTGAAAGCCTCAACATCCAATACATCAGCATGAACAATGTTGACATCAACATGGATAGGAGTAGTTTCATACTTGTCTTTCTGACCTAAGCTGACAAAGACTGGTCCCTTTGAGTGGTCGTCAGAGTTGATACGATAAACGAAGTTAGAGCGTCCTTGGATCATTCCTTGGTTCACCAACTTCTCGTATGGTTCCTCTTTACAGCTGCAACCACAGTCGAAGAGGAACTTATTCCAGAAACGACTGTAAATCAAGTGACCTGTTGCATGTTCGGTACCACCGACATAGAGGTCTACATTCTGCCAATACTCATCAGCCTTCTTACCCACCAGTGCCTCGTCATTGTGTGGGTCCATGTAACGAAGATAGTATGCTGAGCTACCAGCGAAGCCTGGCATTGTATTCAACTCCAATGGGAATACAGTCTTATCATCAACCAATGACTTCTCAACAACCTTACGCTCAGCCTCATTCCAAGCCCAAACCTTTGCACGACCCAATGGTGGTTCGCCGCTTTCTGTTGGTTCATACTTGTCGATTTCAGGTAGTTCGAGAGGCAAACACTCCTCTGGTATCATATAAGGCATTCCTTGCTTGTAATAGACTGGGAATGGTTCACCCCAGTAACGCTGGCGTGAGAAGATAGCATCACGCAGACGATAGTTCACCTTCACACGACCGATACCCTTCTCAGTAACAAACTGCTTGGTCTTGGCAATAGCCTCCTTCACCGTAAGACCATTGAGAGAGAAGCCGTCCATACTCTCTTTACCTTCCGCAGGAGAGTTCGTTACGATTCCTTCCTTTGCATCAAAGCTCTCCTCTGAGACATCAGCACCCTCAATCAATGGGATGATTGGGAGGTTGAAATGCTTTGCAAAGGCATAGTCACGACTGTCGTGAGCAGGCACAGCCATAATCGCTCCTGTTCCATATCCAGCCAAAACATACTCTGAAATCCAAATAGGAATCTGCTCACCAGTGAATGGATTGATACCGTATGAGCCTGAGAAGACACCTGTCACCTTACGGTCAGACATACGTTCCAGCTCTGTGCGCTTCTTTACATACGCCAAATACTCCTCTACCTCAGCCTTATAATCCACAGAAGTAAGCTCTGCCACGAGTTCTGACTCTGGTGCCAATACCATGAAGCTAACACCGAACATGGTATCAGCACGCGTTGTAAAGATAGTGAAATGACCCTCCTCTACCTCTCCACCTGCTATTAGTCTCTGGTATTTGAATTCAACTTCAGTACCCTCAGAACGTCCAATCCAGTTCTTCTGTGTTTCCTTGATAGAGTCTGACCAGTTGACAGTCTCCAATCCATCAAGCAATCGCTGTGAATAAGCAGACACACGAAGACACCACTGCTTCATCAACTTCTGTACGACAGGATAGCCTCCACGCTCACTCACACCATTGACAACCTCGTCATTAGCAAGCACTGTTCCGAGTCCCGGACACCAGTTTACCATCGTCTCACCGAGGTAAGCAATACGATAGTTCATCAGTTTCTCCTGCTGTTCCTGCTCGTCCATGCTCGACCAATCACGTGCTGAGAAAATCAGTTCCTCGCCCTGTGCGACGTTAAGGTTTAGTGTTCCTTCTTCCTCAAAGTGGCGAACAAGGTCCTCAATAGGCATTGCCTTCTGCAGCGTATAGTCATAATATGACCCGAACATACGCTCGAAAGCCCATTGTGTCCAGTGGTAATAACGTGGATCACAGGTGCGTACCTCACGATCCCAGTCGAAACTGAAACCTATCTTATCCAACTGCTCACGGTAACGAGCTATGTTTGTATCGGTTGTCAGCTGTGGATGCTGACCCGTCTGAATGGCATACTGCTCAGCAGGAAGTCCGTAAGCATCATATCCCATAGGGTTCAACACGTTGAAACCCTTCAGTCGCTTATAGCGTGCATAGATGTCACTTGCAATATAACCCAATGGGTGTCCAACGTGCAATCCGGCTCCTGATGGATAAGGGAACATATTAAGTACATAGAACTTCTGCTTGTTCTCGTCTTCAACAACTTTGTAGGTCTTATTCTCAACCCACTTCTGTTGCCATTTCTTCTCAATGTCTATGAAGTTGTATTCCATTCTTATTTCTATTATAACTAATGTGCAAATTTACAAAAAGTTTCCGTAAAACACTTCGTTTCGATGGGAATTATAGAACGAAATAGTATAATAAACTTTGTTTACTTAGGGCAGAATAAGCCCTTTATAACGATAAACAGCTTTTCTCTCAACTGCATATTGCATAACTTTCATTCCTCCGCACCACACGTGCGAAGCGTTCGCACCATTGGTGCGGAGCCTCAACACCACTTGTGCTAAGCCTCAACACGTCAGCAGATAAGAATAGGAAGAGCGGGGATTGTTGTTACATTAAACCATTGGTAAGGTCCTATTGACAAACAGATATAGACAAAATCTTATCAAACCACTATTAATCAATATATTAAAAGAGGATTCATTCTGTTCGACAATCTACTCTCTAACCGAACACTATGCGCATTTCTGCATTGTAATCTTCTTGCATATTAATAAAGAAAAAGCACTAAAAAGGAGTCAATTATGGGACATAAAGACAAGAAAGTAAAAATATTTTTGAAACGAATTGCAACTTATTAAGAAAAAACATATATTTGCATCATATTGATAACTATAAACTTAACGCTTTGACTATGTGGAATAAATCAATACTATTATTCACTGCTTGCATCTCTGCAACAGCCCTATCAGCCCAGAACACAACTAAGACAGACTCCACAAAGACACAGAAGTTGGAGGAAGTCGTCGTAGCACAAAGGCGCCAGCTTATCAAGAATGATATTGACAAGCTAACCTATGACGTGCAGCATGACAAGACTGCACAGACGAAGACGACCTTAGAAATACTCAAGAAAATACCCCTTGTCACCGTTGACGGACAAGAAAACATCAGGGTTCAAGGCTCTACAAGTTTTAAGGTGTATAGGAACGGACATCCTGACCCAAGTCTTTCTGGGCAGAACCTTAAGGATATTCTCAAGGCAATACCTGCTTCTACGATCAAAAGGATTGAGGTTATCACTGACCCCGGTGCCAAGTATGATGCTGAAGGGACTACGGCTATCCTCAACATCGTCATGATGAGCAATACTAAACTACAAGGAATATCAGGCAATGTAAACTCTGATGTCGACACTCACGGCTCTACAAGGCTTGGTACTTATCTAACAACAAAGGTGGGAAAGCTCACGACAACCGTCAATTATAACTACATGCACCAAAGCAGAAAACAAACAGAGAACAATAGAGAGGAGGTTTACAACTACGTAAAGACAGGCGAACAAAAACGTGAATATGGGATTAATAGTACTGCAGCAACAATACATTTCGGTGATATCAGTGCCAGTTACGAGATTGACTCACTCAACTTGCTGACCGCATCGACCAATTTTCTTGGCTATAAAGCCGATGCCAACGCACAAAACACAAATGAACGATGGGATAAGAACAATCTGTTGATTTACAAATTCGACAACAACATGACTACCCCGGGCTATTCTCATCTTAATATTGGAGGACGTTTGGATTATCAACATAAGACTCATTTAGATGGAGAAATCCTGACGCTTTCTTATATGTTGGCAGCTACACGACCACACACCATCTTCCGTCAGACATATAGCAATATGGTTAACTTCCCTGTCAGCTATACAAGTTACGACCAGAACACCCGTGAACGCTTCACTGAACACACCTTCCAGATTGACTATGTACGACCCTTTGGAAAACACCACAAGTTAGAAAGCGGAACAAAATATATCCTTCGTTATAACAATAGTACGTCATTAATGGACTATCAAGGGACTACCCCTGACATGGAAAGTAAGTTCAAGCATAACGCACAAGTGGCTGCTGCCTACCTCTCATATATCTTCACCGCTGGCAAATGGGCTGCTCGTGCAGGTTTAAGATATGAGTTTACTCGCATGAAAGCGTCCTATCCCGATGGTAGTAATGCTGATTACCATGCTAATCTCAATGATTGGGTACCATCAGCAAGCCTACAATACAAGATTAGTGATGGACAGACACTGAAGTTTAGCTATAATACCAGCATCAACAGACCCGGCATCGGCTATCTCAATCCAGCCATCATTAGCACACCAACAGAAGTCTCTTTCGGTAATGCAAACTTAGGAAGCAGTCGCAACCAAAAGCTACAACTTGTGTATATGTTGGTTGCTTCAAAACTTACTTTGCAATTAAGTCCCTATTATTCATTTACCAACAATGGTATAGGTCGTATCTTGTATGAACAAAATCGTAAAGATGTTTCTACTTATCAGAACGTACTGAAGAGTAAAGTGTTCGGTATTTCATCCTACACAGAATGGACTCCTATAACCGGAACATCGTTTACACTCAACGCCTCCATGCGATATGCCCGAATCACCTTGCCCACACCTTCTACCAAGAACAGCGGCTGCGGTGGTGGTATCTACTTTAATTGGGTGCAGGAAATACCTTGGGAATTAACATTGACAACCAGTATTGGAGGTGAATATGGTAATAGGATTTACAATCCGTATGCCATTGAAGGACGTTGGTTCTACTATAATTTTTCACTGACACGTCGCTTCCTTAAAGACAAACTGACAGTATCTTTATCAGCTAATTCTCCTTTCAGTAAAGATAGAGAAACTATCTCTCGTATTGTTCAAGGTGATTATACTGGTTATGAACGCTCTGTTATGTACCCTCGATACTTTAACATCGGATTTTCATGGAGCTTTGGTAAGTTAAAGGCAAGCGTCAAGAAGGCTGTACGAAGCATTAAAAATGATGACTTAGTGGGCGGAGGAAAGAAGTAGAAACAGGTCGTTAGGACTGCATAACATACGTTATTTGGCTTGATGAATGTCGTAAATTTAAGTCCAAAGAATGGTTTTTAATCACCCATTTTAGCATAGAAAATCATTAGATAGACCCTCTTTTGAGGATCAAGATACTTATCAAAAGCGAATTATTTTCATGAAGAAAAATATTTATTTACATGAAAAGAAATATTTTTTTACGTGAAGAAAAATATTTCTTTTCATGAAAATAATTTAGAAATAGGTAACTATCGGTAGGTTAACAAGGGGAAATTAGGAAATAAAACGGTAACTTAACATACCTTGTTATGCCCAATTAAAAACGTATTCATACCTAAAAATAAATAGGCTTAGGATAAGTTACTTGCCACAAACAACTTGTCAAATCGTAAATCCATTAACTCGTTAACTTTCTGCCACTTCTTTTGCCATTATATAAAAAAAGGAGTATCTTTGCGAAAGACAAACAGATACACTCCTACACCTAAGTTTTCACTTTTCAATCTTTGAAGAAAGAGAGGGTAGGGGATGGGAATTTACGATTGATGGCAACATC
>CAKMOD010000135.1 GCA_927910885.1 uncultured Prevotella sp.
ACCATCGACGATATTGAGCCGGTAACTATTGAAGAATAGTGATCAGAGTAGGTCTGAGTAAGATAGGAGACGGGAGCCTTTTTAATGTGTTGTAAATACTCTTTTTACAAACATGACAGCATGTGTTAGAAGTATAATAAATCTGTTTCCGAATTATTTTCATGAAGAAAAATATTTCTTTTCATGAAAATAAATTCTTCTTTTCGTGAAAATAATTTGGCAAATGGCAATTCTTAAGGTTCAGAACCTTGGTTTTTACCTTTTTATTCTTTTACTTTTTCACCCTTCAAGATTGGCTTTTAAACAGGAATGTTTACTTTATTTTAAAGAGCTTATATGCTGTTTTCGTTATTATTCCTTGAAGTACTCGGTGTTAGTCTCCCTGTCAATCCAGCCTTCTTTACCGTCCTTTCTGAAGTAATAGAACGACTTGGTCTGCTGTGTCAGCTCTTCAAATACAGGAGTTTTATCCCGTCCGAAGATGCCTATTTTCCCATCTTTATAGAATAATATCATACCGTCTTGCTGCATGACTATTGAATCATTCTCGATCGGCAGTAGGATTTCTCCTTTGACTTTCTGTGTTGGATAATAATGGAACTCCAAAGGATAATTGTCTGGTTTGTTTGCAACAATCTGTGGTTGTATGTTTTTGTCTAAGTGATAATCGTAATGCAGGATACCGAATTTTCCATTTCTTCCAACCTTGATCAAGGACGGATTAATAGCAATCTCACCATTGATGCCATAGTTTGCATTATAGCTGAATTTCTTACTTCCGTCAATAATTGAAACAGAGTCGCCAGGCTGGCAGTCAGTTAAGATAAACTTAACCTTTTCTTGGTATCCCCAACCGGTCCGGTGGTTTTTTTTGCATCATATATACGCCCTTTTCATTGACTATCTCATATGACCAGTGATCTACAGTACCGCATACACCTAAGATTCTACGGATAGGCTTGGATGCCTTTTGTTGAAATTCGTCATAATAGCCAGCACCTTCATCGTTCAGCACCTCAATACGTCCGCAGACACTCCTTGGTACCTCTCTTGCTACTTTAATCTTACCAAGATTTAGTTTATTCAAATATAGATTGAAGACATCTATCTTGTCTTTCGTCTGGGCGATGATAAAGCGGTCAGCGTAGCTAATATGGTCATAGTCTTCTCCCAGTACGTTCTCGCCTAATCGGTTTATTAACTGAACTTTGTTGTTTTCAGTTTTCCTTAGACCATAGTAGCGTTTGATAAAGTATTGGGTGAAATCATACGGTTTGGTTTCGGCATATTTTTCAGTTTCTTCCTTTAATTCGGCAGCGGGATAGCTTGATGAACTATTAATAAGGATATCTTTTTTACTTCCAGGAATAAGGAGATAATTAAAGCTGCCACCCCATGTAGACTTGAGGACAATAATCTGTTTGTTGTCTTTAAACTTTAGGATCAGTGGGGTATAATGGGTCGCTCTGTCTATACGCCACATTTCCTTCTTTTCAGGGAGGCTGATTGAGGTAACTTTTTGATTGTACTGATCACGTTCTGTTCCGTAGTAAACTTCTTGTATAGAGGCTGTATTGTGCTGGATGAACTTGAGGATTAATGATGTTCCTTGTCCCTCACGTCGCCATGCTCCGTCCTCATTGATGAAGAAAATCTTTCCAATATAATCATTCAAGGAAGTAGATGGGATATCACTGACTTTGAGGAAATTATTTTTTTGAGCCAGAATTTCCTCTTTTGTCATGATGTCTTTTTCTTTGAGGGCTTTCCAGTAGTCAATATTCATCTCTGAACCTTTCTCCACAAAAGCACTTTTTGAGTCAGTTGTCAATATTCTATTACGATACTTGTTAGGTCCGACAGCTGTGTATAATACGATATCATAGGGATTATCACTATATCCAATGGCATCTACATCGGGAAAGGAAAGAGTCTGCTGTGCCTTGGTTTCTATCGAAAGTAAGCAGAGAGTTATGAGTAAAGCGACTATATGTTTCATTGTTTTTTCCTTGTTTGTTATTTTGGAAGAGGTTTAATGCTTTCTGATGGTTGCTGTGTTTACTATTGCTAAATCAGCTACTAATAGTCAATAGCCCCCTTTAATACTTAAACGAACTACCTCCTAAGAACTCTCTGAGTAGGGAGGTTGGAGGGAGATTGCGGAAAGGTAACGGTGCAAAATACTTGAGGAACTTGCGCAGACGATAGGCTTCGGCATATTCCTCGCAGTTCTCAGGCACTTGTTCCAACACTTCTTCCGCTTGTGGTTTGATAACGGCAAGCTCAAAGAGGAGGGCAGTGTTGAACATTACATCCGCCTGCTCTTGATAAGGGAAAATCCACTTATTCTCGCCAGCACGTACACTTGGCCAGCGGTGAATGGTGTCTTGTGCCGAACAACCACGATATTTGTAATCGCGAACAATACGACGAAGCAGTCGATTATCGGTTGTTGGGATATAGTTATGGTCGTCCAACAGAATCGTGGTAAGGGCAGATGCGTAGATTTTGAACTTCTTATCGTCTGCAATCTGCTCTGTTAGCAGAGGATTGAGGGCATGAATACCTTCTACAAGGAGTATGTTATTCTCTCCAAGATGCAGTTTTTCACCACTCTTTTCACTCTTTCCTGTTTGGAAATTATACTTTGGTAATTCCACCTCTTCACCACGGAACAAGGCGTTGAATTGCTCATTGATGAGTGGAATGTTCAGTGCATAGATACTCTCATAATCAAGTTCCCCGTTCTCATCTTTCGGTGTTTCCACTCTGTTAACGAAGTAATCATCTAAGGATATCTGTACAGGTTTCACACCACTTGCTAATAGTTGGACAGAAAGGCGTTTGCAGAATGTTGTCTTACCGCTTGATGAAGGACCAGCAATGAGTACTACTTTAATCTCTTTTCGTCCAGCAATTGTGTCAGCAATCTGCGATATCTTCTTTTCTTGCAGAGCCTCACTGACATTAATAAGGTCGGTTGCCAGTCCATTTTTTACAGCTTCATTGAAGTCGCCTACTGTCTTAATACCTAAGATACTCTGCCATCTATGATGCTCTTTGAACACCTCAAACATCTTGTCTTGGCGTATTAATTCACCTAATTTAGAAGGATCTTGTACGGAAGGGATGCGCAAGAGGACTCCATCAAAGTAAGGCTCCAAACCAAAAAGATGGAGTTGTGCAGTGTTGGTAAGCATCGAACCATAGTAATAATCCTTGTAATCGTCAAGCACATAATAGACACAATAAAGACTACCGCTGCTTTTAAGGAGCTTAGCCTTTTGAATGTCGCCTAATTCTGTGAACATCTTCACCGCCTCTTCGGTTGTAGTCTCGTAACGTTGAATAGGCATTTTAGCATCAATAATCTCCTGCATTCGTGTACGGATGCGGTCAACATCTTCTGTTGTAATCTCATGTCCGAGCTGCAAGTTACAGTAGTAACCATTTGAAACAGGGATGTCTATGACCACAGAACTGGTTGGATAGAGATCGTGAACAGCCTTACAGAGAACGAGAAAAAGCGAACGGGTGTAGGTGCGAATACCTGATGGTGAAAGCAGGTTGAGGAACTCAATGTCCTTATTATGATAGACACGATAATGGAGTCCTTCCACCTTATTGTTTACTTTTGCACTCACTGGTCCGAATGGCATTTGAAGATTAATTTCTTTATAAATGTCAGAAAGTGTACTTCCAATTGGGACTTCTTGAGTTTTTTTTATTATTTTTGCAACGGATATGCAGTACTTGTCTCATAATCAATGATGGTTAAATTTATGTTAGGGAACAATATTGTCCTTTGGTAAATAGGATTGTAAAGTTAGGGAAAGTTTTGCAGATATCCAAGAAACAGACATCACAAATTAAGTTATTATATGTCGATTTGGATTTTCTTTAAGCTCGTTGGTGCATTAGCTTTGCTGATGTTCGGTATGAAAACAATGAGCGAGGCTCTGCAGAAAATGGCAGGTCCACAGTTGCGTCACGTCCTTGGCGCAATGACAACTAATCGTTTTACAGGTATTCTTACGGGTACGTTTATCACAGCTGCCGTACAGTCGTCAACAGCAACTACTATTATGACGGTCAGCTTTGTGAATGCTGGACTGCTCTCATTGGTTCAAGCCATCTCTGTTATCATGGGAGCGAACATCGGAACGACGCTGACGGCATGGATTATGTCGGCTGGTTTCTCGTTTAATATCACCGACTTCGTATGGCCAGCGTTCTTTGTTGGTATCGCATTGATTTACTCTAAGAAACGAAAACTAATTGGTGACTTCCTTTTCGGTATCTCGTTTATGTTCCTTGGTTTGGGAACTTTGCGTCAGACTGGTATCGATATGGACCTTGCACACAATCAGGCTGTAATTGATTTTTTCAGTCATTTCGATCCAGACAGCTTCCTAACAACTATCGTTTTCCTACTCATTGGTAGTGTGTTGACTATGTGCGTGCAGAGTTCTGCTGCTATCATGGCTATCACCATGATACTCTGTTCAACGGGCGTACTGCCTATTTATCAGGGTATTGCACTTGTGATGGGAGAGAATATTGGTACAACTGTTACCTCAAACCTTGCTGCCTTGAATGCTAACACGCAGGCTCGTCGTGCAGCTATGGCTCACATGGTTTTCAATATCTTTGGTGTTCTCTGGATATTGTGCGTCTTCCATCCTTTTATCAATATGATTTGCGGTTGGGTGGGCTATGATGTAACGATGCCAAAGGGTGCTCCTGGCTTTGCTGCCAATGCTGCTAAGTTAAGCTTTGTACTTGCAGCTTTCCATACAACCTTCAACCTTGCCAACACTGTTATCCTTGTTGGACCTATTAAGTACTTGGAGAAATTAGTCTGTAAGATTATTAAACCAAAGGCAAACAAGGAGGAAGACGAGTTCCGCCTACACTTCATACAGTCAGGAATCATGAAGACTCCAGAGCTTTCTGTGCTTGAGGCTTCAAAGGAAATCAAGTCGTTTGCTGAGCGTATTCAGCGTATGTTCGGTATGGTTCGTGAGCTATTGGGTGAACAAGATATGGATAAATTTACCAAACTCTATAGCCGTATTGAGAAGTATGAAGGTATTTCTGATAACATGGAGATAGAGATAGCGAAGTATCTTGACCAAGTTTCTAATGCCCACCTAAGTGATGAAACCAAGGAGAAGGTGCGCTCTATGCTTCGTGAAATTTCTGAGTTGGAGAGTATCGGAGATGCTTGTTATAACATTGCTCGCACCTCTAACCGTCTTATTAATAGTAAGGAAGACTTCACACAGGAGCAGTATGATCACATCCATCAGATGTTTGAGTTGACAGATAACGCTCTGACACAGATGAATCGCATCCTTGTTGGTCATCGACAGGACAATGATGTGAATCGTTCCTTCAATATCGAGAACGAAATCAATAACTATCGCAACCAGTTACGTTCGCAGAATATTAATGATGTGAACGACCATAAGTACACCTATGCAGTAGGAACAATGTACATGGATATCATTCAGGAGTGCGAGAGACTGGGCGACTATGTAGTCAATGTTGTTGAGGCTCGTATGGGTGTTCGTCAGCAAGACGCATAAAAAAGTCATTAGTTATTTTAGTTAAAAAACACATATTGCAAAATAAAAGACCTCTCTTTCCTTTTGGATAGGGAGGTCTTTTCGTATATTTGCATTCGAAATTAAAAATATGTTGTGGCTTAATAAATTATGTGTTTTGATAGCCATAAAGTACAAGAAGCAATAGAAAAGAATGGTTTGGGGTATCTTGCAGTCTACTGTTAGTAGCGTAATTTGTAAGGACGTACAGCTTTGTACGTTTAAAAGCAGTAGTCTTTTATGGATAAACAACCCCTCTTTTTCATTGAGTTGTTGAAAGAAAACAATTTAATGAACACTTGTCTTAAAGTTTGAAGCTTTTAAATTAAATATATGAGTACAAGCGACTATTCAATTATCTTTATGAAGATTATGGGCTCTCTTGCCTTATTAATCTATGGAATGAAGGTTATGAGTGAGGCTCTGCAGAAGATGGCAGGTTCTCAGCTTCGTCACATTTTAGGTGCAATGACCACCAATCGTTTCACCGGAATGCTTACGGGTACCTTTATTACTTGTGCGGTACAGTCGTCATCAGCAACAACTGTGATGACGGTGAGTTTTGTTAATGCGGGACTGCTTACCCTTGCGCAAGCTATCTCGATCATTATGGGTGCCAATATTGGTACGACGCTCACCGCATGGATTATGTCCTTGGGATTTAATGTCGACTTAACCTTAGTCGTCTTCCCTGCTTTCTTTATCGGAATTATCCTCATTTACAACAAGAAACGGCGTTACATCGGTGATTTCCTCTTTGGTATTGCCTTCTTGTTCTTCGCCCTTGTGTTGTTGAGTAGTGGTGGAAAAGACCTTGATTTAGAGCATAATCCTGATGCAATCAAGTTCTTCTCATCCTTGATACGAGCAGTCATTTGACGATACTCGTCTTCCTGCTGATAGGAACAGTTATTACTTGTATCGTACAAAGCTCTGCTGCGGTAATGGCTATCACCATTCTGCTCTGTTCAACGGGTGTATTGCCAATCTATCTTGGTATTGCCTTGGTGATGGGTGAGAATATCGGTACAACAGCAACAGTCAATCTTGCAGCCCTTGGAGCCAATACACAGGCACGACGTGCAGCCTTTGCCCACTTGCTTTTTAATGTTTTTGGCGTCTTTTGGGTGATGTGTTTGTTCTATCCTTTCGTCAACTTTGTTTGTGGACTCGTAGGTTATGACCCAGTAAATGATAACTCTTCACCTGCAGAAAGAGCCGCTACCTTGCCAATTGTATTAGCAATGTTCCACACATGTTTCAATGTTTGTAACACAGCTTTGCTTATCTGGTTTATTCCACAGATGGAACGTGTTGTATGTTGGTTTATCAAGTCGAAGGCTAATAAGGATGAAGACGAATTCCGTCTGCGATTTATCCATTCGGGTATCATGAAGACACCAGAGCTTTCTGTATTTGAGGCTTCAAAGGAGATACACTCATACGCTGAGCGTACACACCGCATGTTTGGTATGGTGCGTGACCTACTGACGACAAAAGATGATGATGCTTTCGAGAAACTTTATGAACGTATCGAGAAATACGAGGGTATATCTGATAATATGGAGGTAGAGATTGCGAAGTATCTTGACCAAGTGAGCAATGCTCACTTGAGTGATGACACTAAGGAAAAGGTGCGTGATATGCTTCGTGAGATTACCGAGATCGAGAGTATTGGTGACTCTTGCTTCAATATTGCACGAACGATTAGCCGTCTACGTAGCAGTAAGGAGGAGTTTACCGAGAATCAGTATGATAACATTAAGCATATGTTTGAACTCACAGATGATGCTTTGTCACAGATGAGTGTTGTTCTGATAAAGCATAAGCGTGAGGTCGATGTGAATCGTACTTTTGCTATTGAAAGTGATATTAACAACTATCGTGCTCAGTTGCGCACACAGAATATCAATGATATCAACGAGCATAAGTACACTTACGCAGCTGGTACTTTGTATATGGATATCATACAGGAATGTGAGAAATTGGGCGACTACATCGTGAATGTCGTTGAGGCACGTATGTGTATTAGAAAGTAATTGATTGCGTATTGGCGCTTTATGTTCGGCAGTTGAGTCTCAACAACTGAACAGAAAGAGGCAAATAAGATAAAAGCAGGGACATACTAAATGTGTGTTCCTGCTTTTTTAGTGTTCTGTCTTCCACAAATTATGGTTCTTCTGAAATATGGAGTGCTAAACTAAAAGTCTTATATAATAGGCACACGGAGTCACGGAGAAGACGGAGGTAACGCAATGTCACGGAGGTGCCGACGGCACAAAGAGCTACGGAGGTGTAGCGTACAGATTTTTGATAACTATTTTGAGGTAAATGCCTTGTATATAAATTGCTAATAGAACTGGCAAGCAAGCTCCGTCACTCTATGCACCGACGGTGCCTCCGTGACTTCCATTGCTTTTTCTTATAATTCTCCGTCCTCTCCTTTTCTCCGTGTGACATTTCGTCAGAAACCTAACCTTAAGTGGAAAAACTTATCACTCCAAAATCCTGAAGATCCCAAATTATTCCCATATCATGCAACATTTGTAAACTATTTTCACATAATTCAAAACCAATAGATGCTCTTTTGGCTTCTAAAAGACGCCTAATAGGCTTTCAATAGATGCCCTTTTGAGGTCTAACTAACGCCCTTTGAAGTTCCAATTAAGCATCTTTTCTTTCGGTACTTTCTAACTGTTTGATTTACTGTTGGTTACAATCCTGCTTTTTACATGTGTTTTTGTCTTTATTTTTAGATATTTTACTCGATATTTTGTCATGTTTTTTCAGGGCATAGAGATGGGGACAGCGTGTGTATTCTTTGTTTCGTCAATAACGAAGATACTATGCAAACTTCCTATACAATCAATTGTACCAAGCGTGTTGAGCATGAATTGTTGATAGCTTTTCATGTCACGCGCATAGACTTTAATAAGGAAATCGTAGTCACCACTGGTGTTATAACACTCTGTGATTTCTTCAAGATTCTGCACAACGTCCATAAACTCTTGTATGAGTTCTTGAGAATGTTTTTTAAGTCTGATATTACATAATACCATTATACCGTTGCCAACCTTATGAGGATTTACAACCGCCATATATCTTTCTATATAACCATCACGCTCTAATCGCTTCTGTCGCTCAAACGTTGGAGAGGTTGACAGATGGAGTTTTGCGGCTAATTCTTTTACTGTAAGATCAGAGTTACGTTGTAAAATACGTAGGATTTTACGGTCGATATCATCTAAGTTCTCGTTGTTATTCATTTTGATATGTTTTGTTTTTATAGAATATTATTCTGCTGTTTATTGGAAATGTGGGGTAAAGGTAGTATATTTTTCTTATTTTTGAAGTATATTTTGATAGTAAATTGTTTTATCGTAACTTTGCAATCATACTCAAAGATAAAAATGATAAAGCAAATAATGATATGAAAAGAAATCTTGAAACTATATGTATTCATGGCGGCTGGCAACCTAAAAAAGGTGAACCTCAGCAATTACCAATTTATCAGAGTACAACTTTTAGATATGAGACCAGCGAGCAATGGCACGTTTGTTTGACTTAGAGGATAGTGGTTATTTCTATACTCGTTTGGCAAACCCTACTAATGATGCTGTAGCTAAGAAGATTGCTGCCCTTGAAGGTGGTGTTGCTGCTGTACTGACCTCTTCTGGTCAGGCTGCTAATTTCTATGCTATTATTAATATTTGTGGAGCAGGCGACCATTTAGTGACTTCCAACACTATCTATGGTGGAACATATAATCTCTTTGGTGTAACACTGAAAAAGTTGGGTATTGAATGTACCTTCATTGACCCAGAATGGGACGATGAAAAGATTGAAGCAGCTTTTCAGCCAAATACAAAATGTTTCTTTGGTGAGACAATCTCAAATCCAGGAGGTAAGGTGTTTGACATCGAACGCTTTGCAGGAATTGCTCATAAGCATGGTGTACCACTGATTGTCGATAATACATTTGCTACACCAATCAACTGCCGCCCTTTTGAGTGGGGTTGTGATATCGTCACTCATTCTACGACAAAGTATATGGATGGACATGCCTCACAGGTTGGTGGTGTTGTTGTCGATTCTGGTAACTTTGATTGGGAAGCTTATAGTGAGAAGTTCCAGGGATTGACAACTCCTGATGAGAGTTATCATGGACTCATTTATACGAAGTCGTTTGGTAAATTGGCATATATAACGAAGCTCGTTACTCAGTTGATGAGAGACCTTGGAAGTATTCCTGCACCACAAAACTCATATCTGCTTAATATAGGTCTTGAGACCTTGCACCTTCGTATGAGGCAGCACTGTGATAATGCACAGAAGGTAGCTGAGTGGTTGGAAAAGAATGAGAAGGTGGCATGGGTGAACTATTGTGGTCTTCCTTCAAATAAGTATTATGCTTTGGGACAGAAGTATCTTCCAAATGGCTCATGTGGTGTCATAGCTTTTGGTTTGAAGGGCTCAAGAGAGGATGCAATCAACTTTATAGATCGTTTAGACTTCGTTTCAATCGTAACTCATGTGGCTGACGCACGTACTTGTGTTCTGCATCCAGCAAGTCATACTCACCGTCAGTTGACAGACGAACAACTCCGTGAGGCTGGTGTAGCACCAGACTTAATCCGTCTTTCTGTTGGTATCGAGAATGTTGATGACATCATCGCAGACATTGAACAAGCATTGAAGTAATCCAAACATAAGGATATAACAAAGGACACCCAATAACTGAGTGCCCTTGTTATTTTATAATTTTATAAAACCCTTCCCCTCAATCTGTTTATCCATCCCCCCTCTACGGTAACTTACTCCCCTCTCCTTTCGGAGAGGGGTTGGGGGGTGAGGCTTTTTCGGAGAGGGGGCGGGGGTGAGGCTTTTTTATCCCATTACCCTCACTACTTCCACTGACCTTTCAAGCCATTCTTCCATCTGCTTGTAATTCTTCTTTTCCCATACATCTTTGAAGTTCATGAACTCATGGGCAAGGCGACTTTCATAGGCGTTACGTCGATAACTGGTCAGTTTTCCTTGTTTCATGATTTCCACGCTACCAAACTCGTTGGCGGGTGTTGGGATATGTATCCAACCTTTTTCTCCTTGTATGAGAATGAATGATGGACTACTTGAATCCTTTGCTGCGGTACAGGTTGCCGTCATTGTAGGGTAGGAGAGTACCATTACGCCAGAGGTGTCAATACCGTTATGCCCTCGGTTGGCAAAATACTGTGTAGCAGTAGGATGCCCGAAAAGCCCTATAGCAATATTGATATTGTAGATATTGAGGTCGTTCAGTGCACCACCGCCTAAGTCTGGATTGAAGGCAGGGGCAATATCTCCTTGTAAATAGCGTTCGTACTTACTTGAATATTGTGAGAAATTACACTGTACAAAGTGAATGGGACCAATCTTCTTTAGGCTATCTTTGACCATGCGGAAGTTAGGTGTATGAAGTGGAGAGATAGCTTCAAAGAGATAGAGCTTTCTTTCTCGTGCCATTGTTGCAAGCTCTTCTGCTTCGGCAACCGTGAGAGTGAAAGGTTTTTCTACAATTACATTCCTACCTGCCTCTAATGCCTTGCGGGTAAATTCATAATGGGTACTATTGACTAAGGCAATATAAACGAAGTCGGCTTTATCTTCTTTTAGTAACTGAGCATAGTCTGTATAAATACGCTCAATATGATTCATCTTCGCAAGAAATTCGGCCTTTTCCGTATTGCTATGTGAAAATATACTGGTAATTTCTATCCCTTTTACTTCTGTCTTGAGCAATGTGATAACCTCTGTGGCTATCATTCCAGTTCCTACAATGCTAATCTTCATCTTTTCTATTGCTTTTTAAGAGCATATTCTATGGGCTAATTTTCTATGGGATAAGCCTATAGAATGTGCTTTGTTACTATCCTTATACAACAAAAGTAGGGAATGTTTTGGAAATAAAAGGGGAAATGACTATTTTTGTTGTCTCTTAACAAGCATTAGTTGATATGAATAATAAAAATTTTTTATTCCTTTTAGCATCTCTTTTATCTATTACTGTTATAGCCGGATGCAAAGGTGAAAAGGCTTCAGCTGCGGAGAAAGTGAAGGACTCTGTGGCTTCTTCTTCTGTTGTTTCTGACTCTGTTGTAGTGGAGAAAGATGTTCCCTTGGTAGTTGATTCTATTGGTAAGTCTTATAGTACAGAGAAGGGTGACGTTGATCTTGCTTATTCCTTCCCTGTGTCTGGTCCTCAACCTCTGGTCGATTCTCTCCGTGCTTACCTCTCGTCTGAACTGGTATGGATTGGAGATAGCTATAGTGATGAGGGCGTAGAATCTAAACCTTATAGTAATTTTGCAGATGGTAAGGGAATGATAAACTACTATGCTAAGAATGCTTATAAGAGTATAAGCAAAACTTTAGATGAAATTGATGACCCAGATGTGGCTTGGAAACCGGAAATTTCTAAGTTTATAATGAAGCTAAATGAAACGGAACGTTATGTTACGTACTATTCTTCTTTTTACACATATTCGGGTGGTGCACATGGAATGGCTTCAGAATATGGGGCTACTTTCGACAAGAAGACGGGTGTTATGCTGCGAAATGTATTGAGTCCGAAGGATATAAAAGCACTTCAACCTATCCTCAGAGCTGGTGTTGAAAGCTATTTCAGGGGATGGTATGAAAAAGAGAATGATGTTGAAAGCCATGTAAAAGAAGATATGGATGGGCTCTCTCTTGAGAATGGTATTATCCCATTACCAGGAAATGGTGTTTATCTTTCTCCAGAGGGTGTGGTGTTTATCTATGGATTCTATGAGATTGGTGCTTATGTTATCGGAATGCCTACCTTTACTGTTCCTTATAAGAAGATTGGAAAGTTCCTTTCGCCAGAGGCAAGACGCCTTGCAGGGATTAAGTAACTTCTGTAAGTTGGATTGAATTATATTTGGCTTTAATAGCCTTTTTCGCTGACTATTCTCTCTTTTGAAGGGAATAGTCAGTGTTTTTACTGGTGCATCAACCAAACAAATCCTTTGGCAATTCTGACTCCGTTGTCTTGGAAATGGTTGCCTTCATTCCATTCCATCTTACAATTTACGCCTTTGTCTTTGAAGATTTGTTCTTGTCGTAGGATATCTTTACTGATAGTTGATATCAATTTTGTTTTTGTTTTCTCTTCTTTGTCGCCAAGGCTGAGATATGCGTGTTCTACCTGTGGTTGGTGGGTGTCAGCATAGTCTAACCATCCTATATACCATGCAGAAGGGGACGCTGAGACAATTCCACGGAAAGGGACGTTTTGTTGATAGCTTGCCCAAAGGGAGAATAGTCCTGCTAATGAATATCCGCCTAAGATGGTGTTGCTTTTATGGAGTTCCATGGCATATCGTACTTTTAAGGCAGGGATAAGTTGTTCTATTATATATAATAAGGTGGAATGAGCACCATCTCCAAAGGGAATCTTTCCAAATACGGGGGGAGCAGACCAAGGGGTAAGCTCGGCATTCCATTTGTTTATGCGAATAGCAATATGGATGAAAGGTGCCTGTGAATTATCTTCTATATAGGTGATTTGTCGCTCCAACTCCGCTGTGTCATTACTATCAACAGGCTGAATAATGAAAAACTTTGCGTTTTCTTCGCTATGTAGGATGCAAGTGTGCTCTCCAATCTCAACAATCTCCTTTTTTATGTCTCATACTTTTTAAATCTTATTTTAGGGTGCAAAAATAATCATTTTTAAGCAAATTAGTTGATTTGGGTCAATTTTAGATAAAAATATTCATTTCTTGAAAAAATAATCTTCAAAACATTTGGAGGGAACGGAAATTCTCTATACCTTTGCACTCGCTTTACAAAACAAGCCACCTGGCAAGTTGGTAAGAGTAACAAAAGAAAGAGTTCTTTGAAAAGATTTACATAAACAGAGAAGTAGTACAAGAAGCATCTGTTTGGTTTTATATCAAATGGATGGGTAAAAGAAACGAACCGATCAATTCATTGTCCCTGCTTTTGAGGCACTGCCTCAAAATAATTATGGAACAAGAGAAAAGGTGCTTTTTACTTGATACTTTTAGGATAAGCGTTCTGAAACAGAGATTACTCGGTGACGTGTTTGGGAGTAGTGGTATTCATTATCACCTATCACCCATCATTCATCACCAACACATAT
>CAKMOD010000136.1 GCA_927910885.1 uncultured Prevotella sp.
TGTAGTTGTAAAAGAATAATTAGCCTCTTAAAAATCGTGGTTTGATAGGTGTTAGCAATTTATAATCCTCCTTTGACACAGAAAACCTTTTCTTTTTAAAACCTTGAAAATCCAATAGATAAGTTTTGAAAAATCATTAACATAAAAATCGTGTAAAACATCAATAAACAAGGATAAAAAATACGTGTAAAATGTGAGTTTGTAATCAATCAGTAAATCAGTTAGTTATAAAGTGGTAAAGTAAAAGGTGCTTAATTGGACTCCAAAAGGGCGTTAGTAAGACCTTAAAAGGGCATCTTTTGCAAGCCAATTGGGCGTCTTTTCGAATCCAATTTAAGCATCTCTTTATTTTTAAGTAGTGAGTTTTTATTTACATTTAGCACTGTCTGTGCTTTCCTCTTTCTAAGTGTATGTTTCTTTGTAGGTTGTCTGTTGGTTAGTTATAGGCTTTTGGAAAAAAAACGAGCGCAGATGTCTACGCTCGTGGGATTTATATGCATAGGGTAAGATGCCCCTATTCTAAAAAGAAGAAATACTAACAAGTAATGTTTATTTATTGAGTAGTAACTCAATCTTATATATATTTTCTCTCAGCTCAGCCTCGTTTGGTGTTGGATTTTTGAACTGAGAAAGGGCATCTTCTAACAGCTGTAAAGCTTTCTGATTTCTTTTTTTGCTTGTACTCCTTGCGTAATGTCTCAATTTTGGCAACGTTTTGTACACCTCTTATTATGTGCTCAAAACGGCGGCTTGAGTGGTTTCCTGGATACACAATATAGGTGTCTCCCGGTGTGAATAACTTAAAGCGGCTGTCATACATTGGGTTACCAGTCCAGTTCATCCATGCCCAGCGGAGGAAACCATTGAACCCATTAGCAATACAATAGAGTGGGAGATAGGTTGCTTCTATCGGCTCGTTGTTGCTGCCAACATTTGGCATGGCATCGGGGCAGGCGGTATAGGAGGTGCTAATCCAACCTTTTGAATTTCTCAAAGCAAGGTCTTCTTGTGTAAATTGCTGCTTCCAAGCAATGCAATAGTCATAGATTTTATCGACAAGTTCTTTGTGGTAGTTTCCTGCTAATGACATCTTGATACCTGGTGCTGCCTCCTGCGCAATGCGGTAGGCATCTTGCATAGCATCGAGGGCGCGTTCGTCCATTGCTATGACCGTTCTGTCAAACCAACCTTTCTCCTTCTGATGGGCAGCAAAGGAGCGTAGGAATGGAATCCATAAGTCGCTGTATTCTTTGCTGTTAGTTGTCGTTTTAAGTTCCTTATAGCTTTTTGATGCTTCATCATAATAGGTGAAAGTCATGTCCCAAGGCACCATTGAAAAACAATTGATATCTCCATTGATTCTACAAGAGTCAAGGAAAGAAATCCAACGGTCGAAGGCTGTATAGTCATACGACCATGTACCATCTGCCTTTCGTGTCGTTTCAATCATCGTATCGAACTTGTCATTGCTCTGTACGCCCCAAGGCTCGTAGAAGAGGATGGTTGAGGCGTTACGTTGTCCAGCACGTGCAAGAAGTTGCATATAAGGACGTAGGATGTCAAGATGTGCTTGGCTCCAAGGGGCTACACCGTAGTATCTGCTTGCTGCATAGGGTTGTTGCCAGAAGTTGATATGGAAGTTGTCAGAGAGGGTAAGCTTGCGATTGAGCACTTTTATGGTGAATGGGATGGTGCTGACAGTCTTACCATCTTGTTGTAGCAGTAAGTTTAATTTGTAGCTACCTGCCTTAATGTTTTGTGGAATCTCAACTGTGCACCATGCAGACTTGCCATACATAGAATCATCAGCCTTTATGCTATCATCGCCAATGATGTCGGGCATGAGCCATGTCTGCAAGGAGTCGGGGTGATCACCACAGTTTTGGAAGTCATCAGTGATAACGGCAGAAAGAAAATGAGCTGTAGCAGTCGACAGGAGTCGATTGCTACAGCTCATTGTTAGTTTTAAGTTGCCTTTTACCGATTCTGGTAATGGGAACTCAAGTCCGATACGTTCGCCTTTCCAGGCTGTTATTTCTTTCTTTTCACTTGCTTTTTTTTTACAGCAAGTGGTGCTTTGGTCTGGTGTGCCTTAGCTGCATCAACCACGTACTTAGAACGATCAACGTATGGAAGAATGTCATATTCTCCATTAGTAATCGCCTTCAATGACAGACTCTTGAACTCAATGTCATAGCCGTCATTCTGTCCGCGTACCTCATAGAGGAAACCGATGCGCTGGTTCTTCATAAGTACCATTGTCGAGTAACATGAAGACTCGTCGGTTACGCGCAGACCTTTCTTCCAGTTGCTACCCAATGCATTTGCTGTAGAGTAGTCAGCGTAAGCCGCTAACTCCTTATAGAAGAAACCGACACTGTCGCGACGTGCGCTGAGTGGAACTGACTGAAGGGCAACAAAAAGCTTCTTACCGTCAGCAACTCGCTTTGCAGGAACAATCAGAATACCACCATTGCAGGCATTTACCTGCTTGCCGGTCATATTCTGTGGCATAACCTCTTCACCCCAGCTACCTGTAGCTTTCGCTGCATCTTTGTAAGTAAAGATGTTGAATCGTCTGCCTCCGTAAACGTCACGGCAGCTAAGTAATACGCTACCATCTGGCATCTCCTCAACCTTTGACTCATCCTGTGCAATAGAAGGAGCCTTTGATGGAGTACCTAAGACATTCCATGTGCGACCGAAGTCATCAGAATAGATAACGAAGGTACCGCAACGGTCAACACCTTTCTGACGGATAGGATGTGCGATGTAAAGGCGATAGAACTTGCCTTTGCGGATGTAACGGCTCTGCATAATCTTACCTGATGTCAGGAAGATACCATCTGGGTTGCCACCATTAGGCAGCTTTCCATCGTATAGACCGTGAATCATCTCGGTAAGATCTGTTCCATTGTCCCATGTCTTACCACCATCAGTACTATGGAAGAAGTAAGCATGCTGTGGGTTCTGACGGGTTGCAGTCTGATAAGCACTCTTACCTGCTACACAGTGAAGTAATACATTATCTGACGTACGGTCAGCAATGATACTTGGGTCACCGAAAGCAGTACGAATTGGGTCAGCTGCATGTTCGTTACCGCGTGCTACGCAAAGAGTGTCAGACCAAGTCTTACCAAAGTCCTTACTCGTTCGCATAACAATGTTAATCTGCCACAAACCATTTCTGTTGTTCCATCCCACGTCGGTATGACTAAGGCGGAAGTCGCAAGCTGCTAACAGTGTTCCCTTACGTGTCTCGGTAATTGCTGGGATACGATAAGGAACAGGGCTGTTTGCTCTATCAAAAACGATGGTGGTAAAACCATCATCGTTCTTGATATTATTGCTCTTGTCTGTTCCTACTGCACCTACCTGTAAGAGTGAGGCGCAGAGGGAAACAGTTAATAAGATCTTCTTATACATTAATTCTTGTTTGTCTTATAAGTACTAAAACTTGTATTCAACAAATGCTTCCATTGCCTCGTAGCAAGCCAAACCTAAGTCATCATAAAGCTTAGCAGTGCCACGGTTGCGGTCTTCTGAACGCTGCCAGAAAAGACGTTCGTCGTTGCCAAGGAATGGCGCACTTTCCATCTGACTTTGGTGTTTGAGGATAGAGTTACGCTTTGCACGTAGCTCTTCAGGACTGATAGGTACACACATTTCGATGTTCTCAATTTCCCATTCTGCCCAAGCACCACGATACATCCATACACGGCAATCCTTCAACCACTCAGACTTAGCTTCCTTCTCAAGGTCAACAGCAGCAAGAACAGCATCTGTACACTTACGGTGAGTACCGTGTGGGTCTGCCAAGTCGCCTGCTACATAAATCTGATGAGGTTTTACCTTAGTGATGAGTTCTCTTACAATGTTCACATCAGCCTCACCCATTGGAAGTTTCTCAATCTTACCAGACTCATAGAAAGGAAGGTCGAGGAAGTGAACATGGTCGAGAGGAATCTGGTTGAAGGTTGAAGCAGTACGTGCCTCGCCACGACGGATAAGTCCCTTAATGGTACGGATATCCTGTGAGTCGATGTCTCCTTCTTTCTTATTCTTCAAGAATTCCTTAATCTCCTTGTACTTAGACTTAATAACCTCATCTTGCTCATTAGCAAAGAGTTGATTAAAGCCGTTGATGAAGTGCATGAAGCGTACTACCTCCTCATCACCTACAGCGATGTTACCTGATGTCTCGTAAGCTACGTGAACGTCATGTCCCTGCTGTACCAAACGACGAAGGGTACCACCCATTGAGATAACATCATCGTCAGGGTGTGGAGAGAATACAATCACTCTCTTTGGGAATGGATTAGCACGTTCTGGACGATAAGTATCGTCAGCATCTGGCTTACCACCTGGCCAACCTGTAATTGTATGCTGGAGATCATTGAAGATCTTGATATTTGCATTGTATGCAGAACCATAGAGTGCAAGGAGTTCGCTAAGACCATTCTCATTGTAGTCCTTGTTGGTCAACTTGAGAAGTGGCTTACCTGTAATCTGGCAAAGCCAAACAAGTGCAGAGCGTACTAACTTATCTGTCCATTTGCATGAAGCAACAAGCCAAGGATGCTGAATACGTGTCAACTTAGCAGCTGCAGAGAGGTCAATAACAACATGTGCGTCGTTATGTGTCTGCAAGAAAGATGCTGGAACAGCATCACTTACCTTACCCTCAACAGTCTTCTTGATAATTTCAGCTTTCTCTTCACCCCATGCTGTAAGGAAGATCTTACGTGCAGAGAGGATAGTGCTAACACCCATAGTGATAGAACATGGAGGAACTGACTCCTGAGAACCGAAGCTCATCTTCATCTCCTCACGTGAAGTCTCATCAATCAAGATAAGGCGAGAAGCAGATGTAATGCTTGAACCTGGCTCGTTAGTAGCGATATTACCCATACGACCAATACCCAAAAGGATGACATCAAGGCCACCTAACTCCTTAATATGCTGCTCGTACTGGCGGCAATGCTCCTGTACATCATTCTGAGCAATAGTACCATCTGGCGTAAAGATGTTATCTACATCAATATCAATATGATTCAAGAAACGCTCTTTGAGCTGATTGATACCACGATTTACGTTTTCTTCGCTCAGTGGGAAGTACTCGTATGCGTTGAATACAACAACATTCTTGAAACTCAACTTGCCAGCTTGATGACGCTTGATAAGTTCGTGGAAGATAGGAGTGAGGGAAGAACCAGAGCCTACGCCCATAACATATTTTCTTCCTTCCTGCTCTCTCTTCTTGATGTCTGCCTCAAGATGGTTGGCAATGTCGATAGCTCCTTCTTCAATTGTTGGGAAGATATCAGTAGGAACCTTCTCAAAACGTGTTATCTCCGAGCGTTCAATAGCTGTTGCAGGACGATAAAACTCCTCAGGTATTTGATTGAGTACAATCTGTGAACTTAAATTCAGTTTCATTACAAGTTCTCCTTTTCTATGTCTTTAAAGTATTTGTATGTTTCTACAGTTAACTTGTCTGTTGCGCTTTCATCACAAACAATGATACCGTGCTCGTGCATCTGTAAAGCACTGATAGTCCACTTCTGTGTGAGTGGCCCTTCTACAGCTGCACGCAAAGCTTCTGCCTTGTTGTGACCATTTACAAGAATCAATACTTCCTTTGCATCCATTACTGTACCAACACCTACTGTCAAAGCGTGTACTGGAACCTTGTTTGGATCATTGTCAAAGAAACGTGAGTTTGCAATACGTGTATCTGAAGTCAAAGTCTTGATACGAGTACGTGAACGGAGAGATGAACCTGGTTCGTTGAATGCGATGTGTCCATCAGGACCGATACCACCGAGGAAGAGGTCAATACCACCCGCCTCACGAATCATATCCTCATAGTGCTGGCACTCTGCCTCGAGGTTCTCTGCATTACCATTCAAGATATGAATGTTCTCCTTTGGACAGTCGATGTGGTTAAAGAGGTTCTCAGCCATAAAGCTGTGATAGCTCTGTGGGTGGCTCTCTGGCAAACCAACATACTCATCCATGTTGAATGTAACAACATTCTTAAAGCTTACCTTACCTTCTTTATAAGCCTTTACCAACTCAGCATACATACCTTCTGGTGATGAACCAGTTGGCAAACCGAGTACAAATGGCTTGTCTTGATTCTTAGCAGCATTGATACGGTCGATAACGTAGTTTGCTGCCCATTTAGATAACTTTTCGTAATTAGGTTCTATGATTAATCTCATAATTTTTGGTTTTAATTATTTATTTTGGTTTTATGTTTATAAATTCTCTACTTTTTTTATGCTTCAATCTTTTCTTTCTTCGTATTGTCTGCGTATGTGAATGGAACGAACCATGTTATAAGCAGCGCTGGAATGGTGCATACCAAGACGAAGATAAAGAAGTGACGATAACCCAACATGTCACTGAAAATACCACTCAACATACCCGGTAACATTACCCCCAAGTTCATAATACCACTTGCAAAAGCATAGTGTGCCATCTGGTGTTTACCCGGTGCAATCTGCTGCATCATAAAGAGTGAAAGCCCAACAAAGCCGAAGCCATAGCCAAAGTTTTCCATAACGATAGCACCACCAATCAACCAAAGGTTTTCTGGTTGATAGACAGCTAATAATGTATAGGCAATAAATGGAATATTAAAGATTAATGCGAGGGCGAAGAGGCTCTTCTGTAATCCTCTCCGTGCAATGTAATAGCCTCCAAGGATTGAGCCAATAACGAAGGCTGCAGCACCAAAGGTTCCATAGCAGAGTCCAATCTCTTGCTCACTCAATCCCAAACCTTGTTTGGCACGTGATGCCTTAAGGAAGAGAGGAACAATCTTTATTACAAAACCCTCTGCAAAACGATAGAGGATAATGAAGAATATATAATATATAATGTGTTTCTTCTTGAAGAAGTCAATGAATACCTCTATAAGTTCGTTTAATGATTCTTTTAATGATTTTGGAGAATCGACTGTTGCTTTCTTTGGATTAGGAAGAATGAAGATATGGTAACAGCCAATCACTATCATAATTGTTGCAATAATGAGCATGATAAACATCCATGCTTTTGTTACACCAAAAAGTTCGATGAACGTACCTGCAAGGTAGACCAGTCCACCAGTTGCGGCAATCTTTGCAATATTATAGAATGCTCCCTGCCAACCAATCCATCGTGCCTGCTCTTCGTTTGAGAGTACTGACATATAGGTTCCGTCTGCAGCAATATCATGCGTAGCACCACTTAGGGCAATAACTGCCAGTATCGCAATAGTGACGGAAAAGAAGAATGGAAGATGAAGTGCAAAGGCTACTAATGCAAAAAGCACACCTGTAAGTAGCTGTGTCAGAACAACAAAGAATTTCTTTGTTTTATAAATCTCTAAGAACGGACTCCATAAGGGCTTTAAGGTCCAAGGAAGCATGATGAGGGAGGTCCAAAAGGCTATCTGTTTATCAGATACTCCCATTCCTTTATACATAAGTGTACAAACCATGTTGAGCACAACGAAAGGCATACCCATGGCAAAATAAAGCGTAGGAACCCATGTTGCTGGACTATGCAGCATCTTGTTTTCCTCTTTTAGGTTCTTAGGGTTTAGACTCATTTTCTTTATATAGGATTTCTAAAGAAAGAAACAGTTAAAGAGGTGTTTTTACTTATCAAAAAGGTTTTATTAACTTTAATTTACCAATGCGATAGACCTCTTGCTTTGAGAACTGCACTTCTTTGATTTCAGACCATGTATTTATAACGCTTATAAATGCGTTTTATTATGTATGAATTTGGTTTTTTCGACGAAAATAATTAAATTTGCGTAGAATATTAAAATTACATTTATAAATCATCACCTATTATAATTATGTGGCTGAATTCTTATTCCCATTTTTTTTAAGGCAACGATAGCTTGTACATGCTTGTTATTCTCGCCGGTAGTTCTTCCAACGCTTCATGCTCAGGAGCAGAACGTTGTGATAATCAATCCGACAGATTCTCCTGCGGAAATTGTTCGTAAGGCAGCAAATGTTGTTCCTTCTGCTCGTCAGTTCAACTGGCAGCGTCAGGAACTTACGGCTTTCTTGCATTATGGTATAAACACCTATACAGGTAGAGAGTGGGGTGATGGTAAGGAGTCACCAGCTATCTTTAATCCTACTGACCTTGATGCAGACCAGTGGATACGTGAGTTGAAGGCAGCAGGCTTTAAGTGTGCTATCCTTACTTGTAAACACCATGATGGTTTCTGTTTGTGGCCATCGGCTTATACAGAGCATAGTGTTAAGCACTCTCCATGGAAGAATGGTAAGGGTGATGTTGTTCGTGAGGTGAGCGATGCCTGCAAGAAGTATGGTATGGACTTTGGTGTCTATCTCTCTCCTTGGGATCGTAATTCAGAACTTTATGGAACTGAAGCTTATAACGACTTCTTTGTTAAACAGTTGACGGAATTGCTTACACAATATGGTAAGGTAAGTGAAGTGTGGTTTGATGGTGCTTGTGGTGAAGGACCAAATGGTAAGAAGCAGGTGTATGACTTTGTACGTTGGTATGAGCTTATTCGTAAGTTGCAGCCAGAAGCTGTGATAGCAGTTATGGGACCTGATGTTCGTTGGGTTGGCACAGAGACTGGTCGTGGTCGTGAGATGGAATGGAGTGTTGTGCCAAAGGACAATCTTGATCAAGATGCTATTGCTAAGAACTCACAGCAAGAAGTACTGACTGCACCTGTTGGTGATATGATGGGGCAGGACCTTGGTAGTCGTAAGAAGATTGAAAAGGCAAAGTCACTTATTTGGTATCCTGCTGAGATTGATGTGTCTATCCGTCCGGGATGGTTCTATCATGAGGATCAGGATAGCAAGGTGAAGTCACCAAAAGAACTGATGGATATCTATTTCACTTCTGTCGGAATGAATGGTGTCCTCCTCTTGAATCTTCCTCCTAATAAGGAAGGTAAACTCTCTGAGGCTGATATAAGAAGTCTTCGTGGTTTCCGTCAGTTGTATGCAAACACCTTCACTGATAATCTCTTGGCAAATGCTAAGGTTACTTGCGCAGTTTCAGAAGGTAAGGGTCGCAATGTTATTGACGACAATTATGACACATCTGTACGTCCAAAGATGAAGGATGGTAAGGCTGTCTTCCAGTTTAAGTTGAAGAAGCCAGCTACCTTCAACGTTCTTTCCGTGCAGGAGGATATCCGTAAGGGACAGCGTGTTGAGAAGTTCTCACTTGAGGTGAAGGATGCTAAGGGCAGCTGGAAGAAGGTAACAGGGGGAACAACTGTTGGTCATAAGCGTTTGTTGAAGTTCCCTGTTGAGACTGCTAAAGAGGTGCGCCTTATCATCAGTGAGGTTCGTGCCGTACCTATATCTCTGAGATTGGTTTGTATCGATTAAGAGATTAGGCTATTATTCTTAGGCTTATTACAATAAGTTATATAAAAAAGGACGCACAAACTGTGTGTCCTTTTTTCTTTTTATGTATTCTTTAAGTCTGTATTTCTCAGGCTTTTATAAAGTGTTTATTGTTTCTTAAATATCAATAGGTTATCTGCATACCCCTTCCAATCAGCCACTCCACAGATGCTATCGGATGGTGTGCGATAGAAGGTATTGCCATTGTTTCCACCAGTCAGATAGATGGCATCAGTAAAGCCATAGTCAGCAAGGGCTTGTGCAAAGTCGTAGAGGGACTCTTTGTGTATAGTCTCAACATACCAAATCGTTGTAGAGCCGGCTTTACGTGCCAATGCACAGCGTGTCACTTTTCCCTTTAAAGCAAACTGTTTCTCACATATTTGTCCTGCTGAAACGAGGGCAAACTGGCGGAACATACTGCCATTGTGGGCTTTGACATACTCCTTTATGGAATCGTCTTGACCGATACCTATTTGCCACTTGTCGCCAACAATAGCTACAAAGCCAGCCTTATTATGGTTGCTGGCATACTCCTTACCTTGATAGATAAAGTCGCCAATGTGTTTGTATTGATGGTTTTCATCCCAATAGAAGTCCCAACCATGTGTGACAAGGCAGACGGTAGAGTCGCTGTCAGAAGGGGCTGTGCGAGATAGGGTAGGTGTGAGTCCATGCAGTTCATACAGTCTCATACCTACTCCATAGAGTGAGTCTACCTTCATTGTTACCCCTTGTAAAGAATCTGTTGGCATCTTCTCCAAGTCGCGAATGATTTCTGTTGATGTACGACTTAATGGGTAATCAAAAGCGAGGGTATGGCTGTTTGCTTTCTGCCAAAAGTAGAAGGTTACTGCAGAAAGGACGATGAAAGCAAGCACAATAAGTCCTACCCACCATCTTCGGGATGTTAGTTGCTGCTTGTCTTCTATCTGAGAAGGTTTGAATTCCGCACCTCCTAAGAACTGAATATCGTCGTCACTATAACTCATTCTGCTTTTGTTTTATACCCTCTTCAAGGAGCTGCAACGCTTTGTGTGAGATAGAGTCGAGTACTATCTTTTGTGATAGTTCTTTTCTCCACAGGCTCAGCTGGTCCTTCTTCGTGTCAATTCTACTGATATAGTGAAGGTTGAGAACGTATTGTTTACCCACCCTTACGAATACAATTTCTTGCTGTCTCATCTGTTGATCAATGAGTTCTGTAATGGCTTTGAGGTTCATCCATAGCTGTATCTCCTCACCATTCGAAAGTGTCATCACACAGTAGTTGCCGTCTGACCGGATATAAAGAATCTCGTCAAACGCCAGTTGCATCATTTCTGTGCTTCCGTTTTGTATGATTAACAGCTGTTTCACTACTTATTGTCAACAAATTGTTATAGTACTGCAAATTTAGTAATAAAAAGCTATTCTCTTGTTGTTTTGTATAGAAAATCTATTTCTGTCAGTCATTCAATGTCTTAGATTGACTACTAACAGAAGTCTTTTCGATGTGTAATATACAAGTCAATAAAGAGTTTAACTCTTGCCAATAACTCCCTTATATGTGTCCATACAGCCCTTGGATGTCGTACGTCATCAGCATTATATCCCACTGCTTTAATATTCATCTTGTCTGCCAAGAAGATGCTACGCTCATTGTGCCACTTCTGTGAGATGATAATCATATCGTTAACTCGAAAGTATTGTTTGATATTTCTCATAGACAGTAGGGTACGATAGCCCTGTCCGTCCATTATGATGATACTATCAGGTACACCTCTTTCTATAAGGTCGTGGCGCATTGTTTGTGGTTCGTCATAGCCTTCTCGCTTGTCTCCACTAATGATAAGCTGTCGGAACTTCCCATGTTTATATAGTTCTGCTGTCGCCTTGATACGTGCCATATAGAAGGAACTCGGTCTTTTACCTCCTCTTGCTTTTGGGTTAGTGCCGAGCAGTAAGGCTGTCTGCATAGTGGGAACACCATTGATATCATTGAATGTTCTTCCTTTTGCATTCTTATCAACAATGATGTTGCACAGTGCAATTATCGCTCCGAGTATGGCAATGATGGTGAAGGTGGAATAAAAGATTCGTTTTTTTCTCTGTTTGTTTCTTTTCATTTTCTATTTAAATTAAATGTTTCAAGTGTGTTAAACACATGAATGTCTTGTTTTGATATTGTTTTTAATAACCTTGATGCAAAGTTATGCTTTATGTCTTTTCTATGCTTATCTTTTTTCTATCTGCTGATGAAATAGTACTCAGGCTGTATGAAACTGCGAGTTGTTAACTCAAAATTCATAATCCATAATTCATAATTCATAATTATGATTACCGATTGGGGGACAGTTCAAACGTCAAAGTTTAAGGTTTTAAGTTTAGTTATCAATTATCTTTACAAAATAATGGGAGATAAGGCAAGAAAAACCTCAAAAAATATGCGTTTTAAGCGTTCTTGTAAATGTTTTGTTATCAGGTTGTTGTGAGTGTGTGTGTTAAAAGGTGCTTAGTTAGGGTTCAAAAGGGCGTTAGTTAGGGTTCAAAAGGGCATCTTTTAGAAGTCAATTAGGCGTTAATTCACCTGCATTTAAGCATCTACTAAAATTGTAGGTGTGAAGTTTTTATTACAAAAGAGAGTGGCTTGATGAGCTTTATATTCTCTTTTTGGCTGTAAATTGTATTTTTGTTTTTTGTAAGCTATTAGATACTACTGTGGATATAAGGTTTGTTTCCTTTATTAGTCATTATATAAAGAAAGCCGTCACTTCATGATGAAGCAACGGCTTGTGTATATTTGAGAGATAGATAAATCTCTTACTTCTCGATAGCAGCTACACCTGGGAGTACCTTACCCTCGATAGCCTCGAGCATAGCACCACCACCGGTAGATACGTAAGAAACCTTGTCAGCAAGACCGAACTTGTTAACAGCTGCAACAGAGTCACCACCACCTACGAGAGAGTAAGCGCCGTTCTCCTGAGTTGCCTGTGCAACAGCCTTAGCAATCTCACCAGTACCCTTAGCGAAGTTCTCCAACTCGAATACGCCTACAGGACCGTTCCAAAGGATAGTCTTAGAAGCGAGGATAATCTTCTTCCACTCCTCGATGCTCTCCTCTGATGCGTCCATACCTTCCCACTCATCAGGAATCTGGTCGATTGGGAATACCTTACGCTCTGTATCGTTAGAGAAGTCCTTACCACAAACTGTAGCAACGGAGAGTGAAAGGTTTACGTCCTTCTCCTTAGCTGCAGCAATCACGTTCAATGCCTCTGGCATCAAATCGTCCTCGTGGAGTGACTTACCAATCTTACCGCCCTGTGCCTTGATGAAGGTGTAACCCATACCACCACCAATGATGAGGTTGTCAACCTTATCGAGGAGGTTCTTGATTACAGCGAGCTTAGAGCTAACCTTTGAACCACCGATGATAGCGGTGAAAGGATGCTGAGCGTTCTTTAATACGTTATCGATAGCTGTAACCTCTTTCTCCATGAGGTAACCCAACATCTTGTGGTCAGCATCGAAATAGTCAGCGATAACTGCTGTTGATGCGTGCTTACGGTGAGCTGTACCGAATGCATCGTTTACATATACGTCAGCGTATGAAGCGAGCTTCTTAGCGAAGTCCTTCTGACGTTCCTTCATCTCAGCCTTTGCAGCTTCGAACTCTGGAGTTCCCTTCTCAACACCTACTGGCTTGCCTTCCTCTTCTGGATAGTAACGAAGGTTCTCAAGCAAGAGAGCCTCGCCTGGTTTCAATGCAGCAGCCTCAGCTTCAGCGTTACCAGCGTCCTTAGCGAACTTAACCTCAACACCGAGAGCATTGCTTACGTTCTTAACAATCTGGCTCAATGAAAGCTCTGGCTTCACCTTTCCCTTTGGCTTACCCATGTGGCTCATCATGATGAGAGCACCGCCATCAGCCAATACCTTCTTCAGTGTTGGCAAAGCACCACGGATACGTGTCTCGTCAGTTACATGACCATTCTCATCCAAAGGCACATTGAAGTCTACGCGGACGATAGCCTTATGTCCAGCGAAGTTAAAATCGTTAATTTTCATTTGTTCTTTATTATTTGTAACGTTATAATATTCCTATCCGCAAAAATACTAATTTTTGATGGATTGGTGAAATCAAACACTATCTTTTTTGTAAATTTGCAGAAAAATAAGATTGTAATGAAAGATTCGGTTATTATTGTTAGTGGTGGACTTGATTCTATCACGTTGCTTTATGATAAGGCGGAAACAATTGCCTTGGCAATTTCTTTCGACTATGGTCAGAACCATGGGGCTAAGGAACTACCTTATGCTCAGTATCATTGTGAGAAGTTGGGGATTCCTCATATTACGATTCCACTGTCGTTTATGCACCAGTATTTTAAGAGTTCATTGCTCGATGGTGCTGAGGCTATTCCTGAGGGACATTACGAGGAGGAGAATATGAAGTCAACAGTTGTTCCTTTCCGCAATGGTATTATGCTGTCAATTGCAACGGGAATTGCAGAGAGTCATGAGTTGAAGCGAGTATATATTGCTAATCATGGTGGTGATCATACGATTTATCCTGATTGTCGTCCAGAGTTTATCCATGCAATGAATGGTGCTGCGAAAGCTGGAACATTTGTGAACGTATGTATAGAAGCACCTTATACAGAGGTGATCAAGGCTGAGATAGTGGCTCGTGGTGCTGTGTTAGGAATTGACTATTCTAAGACATGGAGTTGTTATAAAGGTGTGGATGTTCACTGTGGTAAGTGTGGAACTTGCGTTGAGCGCATGGAAGCCTTTGAGGATGCAGGTTTGGAAGATCCAACAACTTATAGCAAGGATTGATAATGTTTTCTTATAGGTATTGCTTGATTATCAAAAATAAAACAGTCGGATTGAAACTTTCAATCCGACTGTTTTTTTTAATTATGTGTGATTGGTTTTAAGCCAATAACTGTTCTGCCATGTTTGCAGCAGCTCTTCTTCCATCGCCCATGGCAAGGATAACGGTTGCACCACCACGTACAATATCACCACCTGCATAGATTTCTGGTTGTGAACTTTGCATTTGTTCGTTGACAGCGATAGTATCTTTGCGACCTAATTCAAGTCCCTTTACTGACTTTGGTACCAATGGGTTAGGAGATACACCTACGGCAACGATAACCTGATCGCACTCGACAGTGACGGTCTCGCCTGTCAACTCAGGACGACAGCGTCCACTTGCATCTGGTTCCCCGAGTTTCATTACGTCTAAGACAGCTGCACATACACGTCCCTTCTCATCCGCTTTGTATTCCTGTGGATTATGGAGTGTGAGGAAGTTAATACCTTCTTCCTTAGCATGTTTCACCTCTTCAAGACGTGCAGGCATCTCTGCTTCAGAACGACGATAGACAAGTGTCACGTCTGCGCCTAATCGTTTGGCAGTACGACAAGAGTCCATAGCAGTGTTACCACCACCGATAACCAAGACTTTCTTACCCATAATAATAGGTGTGTCGGTCTCTGGATTGGCTGCGTCCATGAGGTTTACACGTGTCAGATACTCGTTACTTGAAAGGATGTTGATAGCGTTCTCGCCTGGAATACCCATAAAGTTAGGTAATCCTGCACCTGAACCAACGAAGATTCCCTTGAAACCTTTCTCCTTCAACTCTTCTATACTGATGGTCTTACCGACGATAGTATCAGTCTGGAAGTGTACACCAATGCGACGAAGATTATCTATTTCGACGTCTACAATCTTGTTTGGAAGACGGAACTCAGGGATACCATATTTCAATACGCCACCAATTTCGTGCAATGCCTCAAAGACATAGACATCGAAGCCACGCTTAGCCATGTCGCCAGCAAAGCTCAATCCTGCAGGCCCAGAACCGATAACAGCTACCTTGATACCGTTTGCTGGAGCCACATCTGGTAAAGCCATGTGTCCGCTCTCACGCTCGTAGTCGGCTGCAAAACGCTCAAGATAACCGATTGCAACGGCTGGTGAGTTCATCTTCAAATGAATACAACGGCTCTCACACTGCTTCTCTTGTGGACAAACACGACCACATACGGCAGGAAGAGCAGATGTCTCCTTAAGTATCTTAGCTGCTTCGAGGAAGTCGCCACGCTCAATATTCTTGATGAAGTCAGGAATTTGAATGTTCACAGGACAACCCTCTACACAAGAAGGTTTTGGACAGTCAAGACAGCGTTTAGCCTCTTGCATAGCCATTTCTGGTGTCAATCCGATATTTACTTCCTCCAAACGAGTTTTTGCACGATAGTCTGCATCAAGCTCTGGCATCTTCACACGTTCAATAGCTGTACGCTCCTTTGGTTTGAGTGCCTTGCGTAATGTAGTACGCCAAGCGTCGTCCGCCATCTCTTCTGATAGGTGGGTTGTAGTTGATGGAGAGTCACCTTCGTTGTTTGTAGACTTATTTTTCTCACTGTCGCAACAATCTCCACTCTTTCCTTGAGCCTCTTTTCCTGACTTATTTTCCGCCAGACACTCCCCTCCTTCAGAAGGGTTGGGAGAGGTTTCAATATCCTTAAATGTTCCCATTCGTTTGAACATCTCATCCCAATCAACGAGATCGCCATCGAATTCAGGACCATCTATGCAGACAAAGCGGGTCTTACCACCAATTGTTAGACGGCAAGCACCACACATTCCAGTTCCGTCTACCATGATAGTATTGAGTGAAACATCGTTAGGAATGCCGTATTTCTTAGCCAAAAGGGAGGTGAACTTCATCATGATAGGAGGGCCAATAGCCAATACCTTGTCTACGTGTTCACGCTGTATTACCTTTTCTACGCCCACAGTGATAACACCTTTCTCTCCGTAGGAGCCATCATCAGTCATGATGATAACCTCATCAGAGTATTTCTTCACGTCATCTACCATGATAACTAACTCCTTAGTACGGCCAGCAAGCACGGAGATAACCTTGTTGCCAGCCTGCTTCAGAGCGGTAAGGATAGGGAGGATTGCTGCAATACCGATACCACCACCAGCACAGATAATCGTACCGTAGTTCTCAATGTGGGATGGTGTACCGAGTGGACCGACAATATCAGCAATCTCATCGCCTTCATTCAGCTGGCAAAGCTTTGTAGATGAGCGTCCTACCTCTTGGATAACCATAGTGATAGTTCCCTTTGTTGGGTCCGATTTCGCAATGGTGTAAGGTACACGTTCGCTGTGGTTGTCGACACGCACGATGATA
This sequence comes from uncultured Prevotella sp., assembly GCA_927910885.1. Taxonomy (GTDB): domain Bacteria; phylum Bacteroidota; class Bacteroidia; order Bacteroidales; family Bacteroidaceae; genus Prevotella. The sequence goes on from CAKMOD010000136.1 coordinate 16,619, forward strand.
AAGTTACCAGGACGGCAGCTTCGTGCAATGAGCGGTGTTTCTACTTCCAAGCAGAACACCTTCTCTGAAAACTGTTGTTTGTGGATAATCTTGTTCATGGAGTGGTAATAGATATTAAAAGTTCTCATCCTAAATCCCTTTGCACAATGGGTATTATCCAATTGTGAAGAGGTGTATGAAAGATTGGTTAGGATAAGAGACTTTAGTTGTTTTTAATTATTGTTCGCGTTAATCATGCCCCTCCTTACTTAAGGGAGGGGCGGTATTCTTTAGTCCATCTTGTCATCGAGAATCTCGAAACCACAGTAAGGTACGAGTACTTTTGGTACACGGATACCCTCTGGAGTCTGGTTGTTCTCGATGATAGCTGCAACGATACGTGGCAGCGCAAGTGCTGAGCCGTTCAGCGTATGACAGAGTTCTATCTTCTTATCTTCTGCATGACGGAAGCGACAGTGCAGACGATTTGCCTGATAGCTTTCGAAGTTTGATACGCTTGAAACCTCCAACCAACGCTCTTGAGCAGCACTCCATACCTCGAAGTCATAGCAGAGAGCTGCTGTGAAACTCATGTCACCACCGCAAAGACGGAGGATGTGGTAAGGCAATTCAAGCTTCTTCAAAAGACCTTCAACGTGTACAAGCATTTCGTCCAGTGACTTATAAGAGTTCTCTGGCTTGTCAATACGTACAATCTCAACCTTATCAAACTGGTGCAAACGGTTCAAACCACGTACGTCCTTACCATAGCTACCAGCCTCACGACGGAAACAAGCAGAGTAAGCACAACGCTTGATAGGTAGGTCTTGTTCGTTAAGAATCTCGTCACGGAAGATATTGGTTACAGGAACCTCTGCTGTTGGGATGAGATAGAGATCGTCAAGATTTGCGTGATACATCTGTCCCTCCTTGTCTGGTAACTGACCAGTCGCCTGACCAGACTCCTGATTTACTACCAATGGTGGCTGTACCTCTAAGTAACCGCTCTTACGAGCTTCATCGAGGAAGAAGGCCTCTAAGGCACGCTGGAAGCGAGCCATCTTACCGATATAGAGTGGAAAACCAGCACCAGTAATCTTCACACCGAGGTCGAAGTCTACCAAATTAAACTTCTTCAGCAAGTCCCAGTGACACAAGGCATCAGCAGGTAGGGTAGGCTTCTCGCCACCTTCCTTCACAACAACATTGTCCTCTGCACTCTTACCTTCTGGTACAATCTCGTTAGGAATATTAGGAATGGTCAGCAAAACCTCCGTCATATCCTTCTGAGCCTTCTCCATAATTTCCTGGAGAACCTTGTCGGAAGACTTTAATAGTGCCACCTCTTCCTTTATCTTGTTAGCTTCGTCTTTCTTTCCTTCTTTCATCAGTCCACCAATCTGCTTCGAGAGCTGATTCTGCTGCTGCTTGTTTGTGTCAAGCTTCTGCTGAGTCTCACGACGCAGACGGTCATATTCCAATACTTTCTCAACTGCCTCACGTGCATCGTTGAAGTGTTTCTTCTCCAGTCCTTTGATGACACGTTCAGTTTCTTCACTGATGAGCTTTAATGTAAGCATAACGTTCTAATCTTTATTTTAATTTGTTTCTGAGAGCAAAGTTACGAAAAAACTTCTATAAGTCAAAAACATTTATATTACTTATTTTGTTATTTACTTGTAGGAATGGAGGGGGTAGTTGGTTCTGTTTATGAAAGAAGTATTTACGAAAAATAATGCCATTACAAAAGCTTTGCGTGTTTATAATTTTGCTGTTTTCCAAATACGGAGTGATAAAGTCTACTGAGTTAGAAGAATATTTATGGTAATTTTTATGAGAGTAATGTTGTTTTTAATTTACTGTCACTTTTAACATATCTAACAAATCTCCTATTAATCAAGTGTTTGTATGCGTGTGTAGGCTGAAAGGAATGACAGGAAATTTAACTTGAGAAAATAGTTTACTATAATCTTATTAAGTCAGGAGAACTTATGATATATGTGAACTCTGTTATTTCTTAATATCGGGGAAACTTTGTTATTGTACTATTAAATTGCACTTAATCCTTGTTTTAATGGAAGATACTCTCTGAGTATAAAGATTGTTACGCTTGTAATGATTATTCTTGTCTTAATCCTTGTTTTAATGGAAGATACTCTCTGAGAAAAAGTTGCGGTAGAGTTCAGAAACTTTATATGTTGTCTTAATCCTTGTTTTAATGGAAGATACTCT
>CAKMOD010000137.1 GCA_927910885.1 uncultured Prevotella sp.
GAGTGAGGCTTTTCTTTCCGTTTCTACAAACAACTTATTCTAATTTTAATTGATTTTTGTAAACTATTTTCGTACGTATCAAAATCAATACATGCTCTTTAAGCTTTGAAAAGATGCCTAATTGACTTGCAAAAGACGCCCCTTTTGAGCTCTTACTAACGCCCTTTTGAAGTCTTATTAAGCACCTTTTCATACGCTACCTTTCAACTAATTGATAGCAAGCAACTTACACAAGGTGTGAAAATTGCCAATTTATCGTCATTTTTTAGCTTACAAGTCTGCTGATTTGTAATGAAATTTCAAAAACCAAAAGAGGATATATCAGACGAGCTGACATATCCTCCTTAGAGTTTATTAACCCATATCGACATTAGAGCCTAAACTGATTTTAGAATATTGTGGGCTTTTGTCCAATTTGGGTTTAATAAAAGTATTGTTCGAACTTACTTCTTCAAAATGTTCTCTTTCTTGCGGATAGGGTCATCATACTGCACCTGCAGCTGGAGGAGTTGCTTCTTCAAGTTCTTTGTGAGCTTCTCTGTGCCTGGCTTACCATAGATATTGTGCATCTGCTCAGGGTCTTTCTTTAGGTCGTAAAGCTCCCAAGAGTTAATATCATTGTAGAAGTGCATGAGTGAATAACGCTTTGTACGGATACCATAGTGACGGCAAACAGAGTGCTCGGCTGGGTATTCGTGGTAGTGATAGTAGAGCGACTGACGCCAGTCAGCTGGCTTCTTACCCTGCAAGAGTGGGAGGAAAGAACGGCCCTGAATGTCAGAAGGCACCTTTGCGCCTGCTGCCTCGAGGAAGGTTGGTGCATAGTCGATGTTCTGTACCATCTGCCTAACAACGCCATGCTTGCCACCTGGGAGATAAACCAATAGTGGTGTGCGGAAAGACTCCTCGTACATGAAACGCTTGTCGAACCATCCATGCTCGCCCATGTAGAAACCTTGGTCAGAGGTGTAGACAATCATTGTGTTCTCAAGGAGTCCATGCTGGCGAAGATACTCAATGACACGACCCACGTTGCGGTCAACAGAATGGATCACACGCATATAGTCGTGCATATAACGCTGATACTTCCATTCAGCGAGAGCCTTACCAGAGAGTTTGTCTTCCTTAAACTTCTTGATGATTGGATCGTAGTAGCTATCCCACTGTGCACGCTGTGAAGGCGTCATACGTTTGTAGTTGCCACGTCCCCACTGTTCAAGACCAGTAGTGGTATGAATCTCATTCTCCTTGTCTGCCATCTTGTTGTCATAGATGAGGTCCATATCCTTCATGATATTCATTTCCTGCTTCTGTGCAGCAAGACGACCAGAGTAGTCATCATAGAAAGTCTTTGGCAATGGATAGGTAACGTCGTCATAGAGACGAAGATCGCAGGTATCAGGGTTCCACACACGATGTGGCGCCTTATTGTGCATCAACAAACAGAAAGGCTTGTCCTTGTCACGTTTGTTCTCCATCCAGTCTATCGCCATGTCGGCAATGATGTTCGTCACATAGCCCGGACGGCGTATCTTCTTACCATTGCTAAGGAAGTCAGGGTTATAATAGTCGCCCTGTCCGATAAGGATGTCCCAATAATTGAAGCCTGTTGGCAGTGAGGTGAGGTGCCACTTACCAATCATAGCGGTCTGATAGCCCTGCTTCTGGAGCAACTTAGGGAAGGTCTGCTGACCGCCGTCAAAGGTCTTAGAATTGTCCGTGAAGCCATTGGCATGGCTATGCTTACCGGTAAGCATACAAGCACGTGATGGACCGCTGAGCGAGTTGGCAACGAAGCTCTCTTGGAACTTCACACCATTGTCAGCCAACCAGTCGATATTTGGTGTGTTGATGAAACGCTTGTCGTAAGCACTGATAGTCTGATACGAATGATCATCGCTCATGATGAAGACGATGTTCATCGGTTTCTTCTGCGCTTGGGCAGGAACGAATGCACCCATTGCAATCGCTCCTGTCAAGCCGTATAAAACTTTATTTTGCATATATAATAAATTAGTTTATCGCAATTATTTATCCCATCCGGGGTTCTGCTTCCACAGATTGTTAGTCAGTGTGAGCATACGTGTTTCGAAAGGAAGGAGATAATCGCGCTTTGGATTAAACTTCCAACCCGTCTCATAGCCTGATGGATTCACTGGCAATACGTAACGCTGTGCGTCACCCGGCTTACCAGAGAGGTAGATGTTATTGCCTGATGGCTTGTCATAAACGAGGCTTGTGCCATACTTTGCATGATGTTCAAGGTTGCTACCAATGAACAATGCACCGTGTGCACGCTTTCCAACGATCAGCTCATCGGCTGCTGCCCAACGGAAGATATCGTCCAATCGACGGCCTTCACAAGCCTGCTCAACACGACGTTCACGGCGAACAGCCTGCAAATACTTGTCGAGATTGCGGAAAGGATAGTCTGCCTCTGTGTTGTACTCTCTGTCGAAGTCGACTGCTGGCATACCAACACGGTCGCGCAAAGGCTTCAGAATAGCAATAATCTGACTTGCGTTAGCTGCGCCATCAAGCTCAGCCAAGGCCTCAGCATAGTTTAAGAGGATGTCAGCATAGCGATACTGAATAGCTGGTGTGCTGCCTTTTCCTTCCTGATCAAGGCTTCCCTTATAGTCAATCTGTACGTGCTTGAGCATTGAATAGCCTGTTTCATTCTTGTTATAGCCCGACCCATTGAGTGGTGGAACAATGTAACCGCCTTGGTCTGGACGCAAAATCTGACCCGGCATACATACTGTCTGGCAAAGACGTGGGTCACGAACAGTTGGCTTTAGCTCGTCGCCAAAGGTTGCCTTTGCGGTCAACACAGCTGGTCCCACAAATGGTTTACCATCGATGGTGAGGTAGTCATCCACCAATGATGCCGTAACACCGCTACTACCACCACCCTGGTTGAGGTAACGATCAACGCTGTTACCAACGTTCACGCCATCATATCGCTTGAACCATAACACCTCTGAGTTAGTGGAAAGGTCCTCTGTCTGGAAGATAACGCGGTAGTCATTCAGTGTGTTACCAGTCGTATAGATTTTCCAAACACCTCTGTCTACAACGTCCTTACAAGCCTCAACGCACTGATCTAAGTAAGACTTAATCTTCGCATCGGTAACAGTTGGGTCGAAGAAGGCGTCGTTCTTAGCCTTATGATACTTCTCCCATGTAGCCTCATAGAGTGCCACCTCGCTCTTGAAAGCACGTGCCACATCCTTGTGGATACGCATTGTAGCACTGCTGTTCTGCAAGTTAAGGTTGGCAATAGCCTTATCGAGGTCGGCAAGAATACTATCGGCTATCACCGTACGTTCCTGCTGCGGCTGGTTCATCTCCTCCTCCTGTGGTTCGAGAGGGCGATTCACCCAAGCGATTTTACCATAGTTCTTGAACAACTGGAAGTAGAACCATGCACGGAAATAGTAAGCCTCGCCCACGCATTGTTTGTAAGCAGCAGAGTTCTTATCCTTGAAGTTGAGGTTATTCAAGAAGAAGTTGACGTTACGAATATTGTAGTAATGAGAGAGTTTGCCCGCATTAGCGAGGGTCAAACCACCATTCAATCGTGTATTTACAGAGCCACTTGCCATGTTATCGCTGTTCATATCGATACCAGCAATACCACCGCTACCCCATGAGTTAAAGTCCTGAGCCTTCACACCAGTCTGATAGAACTGGTCGAGATAGCTGTTCATCTCACCCAAGGAGGTGAAAGGATTGACCGTTGAAAGCACTCCCTCAGGAGACTTGTCTAAGTCAAAGCAACTTGTAAGCGTTGTTGCACTCAAGAGTGCTAAACATATATATTTAAGTTTCATAGTTATATTCTTTTAAAAGATTAGAGATTAACCATAAGTCCGAATGAGATGACCTTATTCATTGGATAGTTCTTACCGCCTTCGCCTGTGTAGCCATTAGCTGTGAAGATAACCTCTGGGTCGAGCATCTTCTTTAGTTTTGTGAAGGTAAGGAGGTTCTCACCAGAGAAGAACACCTTCACCTGCTGGAGTTTCATCTTCTGTGTCCATGTCTGTGGGAGGACGTAACTCAAGGTCAGGTTCTTCAAACGACAGTAAGCCGCACTCTGCAAGTATTGGTCAGTAGGCTGGCTCTTTGTCTTCGCTGCGTATGGACGAACGCCACCTGCTGAATTGATATAAGGTTTTGGATAGTAGGCATTAGGATTGCTCTCTGACCAGTAGTCAAGATGGTCTTTGAAGAGTGTTACCTGTGCGTAAGGACCTGTTCCCCAGAAGTAAACACTGTTGGTTGGGTCCCAATCACGCTTGCCTACACCTTGGAACATGAAACTCAAGCTCAGTCCCTTCCAGCTAACCATACCATTGATTGTGTACTGATAGCGAGGAGAGGTGTTACCGATAATGGTCATATCGCCCATATCATCGAGTTTATTCTTACCATTGTTCACATAGCCATCGTTGTTAAGATCGCGATAAGCAACGTCACCCGGTGTCCACTTTAAGGTTGAGAAGAAGGTGTTGTTGTGTTTTGCATTGTAGGCATCAGCTGCTCCTGTGTCTGCAATAAGCCGTCTGTACGATAGCCCCATATCTCTCCAACGCGTCTGCCTCTGTACCAGTTGCTGGCTGGAGCAGTACCAGTTGGGTTTGCATAGTCTGTTACGATAGAGGTATAGTCAGCCAAAGAACCACCGATACTATAGTCGATGTCCTTACCAATCTTACCACGATAATTCAGCGTGAGTTCCCAACCACGGTCGCGCAAAGAGGCGTTATTGGTCTGTGGAGCATTAGCACCGAAGAAGTCTGGGAAGTCCACACCAGGTCCCAACATATCCTTTGTCTTACGCTCGTAGATGTCAAGACTACCCGTAAGGGCATTGTTCATGAAGCCGAAGTCTAAACCGATATTCTTGCTACTTACCTTCTCCCATGTTGTTGCAGGATTGACAACGCCCGGCGCAAGGAGGTAAGCATGACGACCATCAGCAAAGATATAGCTTCCCAATCCACTGCTGAGATTCATCGTTGATGCGAAGGTGTAGAGGCCTGCACCAGCCTGATTGCCCAGCTTACCGTATGACATACGCAACTTCAACTGCGATACCTTCTGGCTAAGAGACTCCATAAACTTCTCACGACTGATGTTCCAACCGAGTGAAACAGATGGGAAGAAGCCCCAACGATGATCACGTGCAAAGCGTGAAGAACCATCATAACGGCCGTTTACTTCGAGCAGATAACGACCCTGATAGTCGTAGTTGATACGTCCAAAGAAGCCACGTGTAGCCCATCCATTGCGGATATCATCTGGCTGCTTGTCGCCTGTTCCCATTGCCGTATTTGGATTGTGCATTGAGTAAAGGCCAGAGATACCATTCTTCAAGTAGTCTACCTTATTGTTTTCTTCCTGATAACCAGCCATCAAAACGATGTTATGATCCTCTGCAAGGGTCAATGAGTAGTTACCATAAAGGCTAATATTCTGATAGTGGATGTTATAGTTTGAACGCTGATACTTGCCATCAGGACTTGCATCCAACTCACCACGCACACCCTTTGAAGTGGTTACGCCATCAGCTGCATAGATGTCTGGCGCAACATTCAAAGCCTCGTAAGAGGTTGTGATAAACTTATTAGTATAATCAGCATTGATAATCAATCCCTTTACTGGATTAACCTCGAAGCCTAAGGTGATGTCATAGTGATTGCGCTTTGTACGGGTGAAGGTACCACTCTGCAAGTAAGGAATCATTGACAACTCCGTGAAATGACCATGAGGATCAACCACTGATATCGTCGGACGGAAACGTGCTAATGAGTGATAGAAGCCTTCGCTCAATCCGCCAGCACCAAAAGGAGTGTTGTCGACAGAGTGAACATACTTCAAGTTAAGTTTCATCTTCATCCATGAGGTAAGACGAGAAGTGAGGTTAGAAGCGAGGTTCATGCGCTCAAAGTTCATCTTCGCATAACGCAGAATACCGTCTTCCTTGAAGTAACCACCTGATACATAATACTGTGCCTGCTTACCGCCACCGCTCAAACTTACGTTGTGCTGCTGCTTAAAGGCATAGTCTTTATAATGTAACTTGAAGTAGTCAACGTTACCAATACCCTTCTCTGTATTTTCAAAGGCAGGGTTCATCGAAGCGTTAGCAGGGAGTTCTTGCCATGGATTCACACTTGATGGGTCGTTCATATACTGCTCTAAGAGCTTAATCTTCTCATCGCTGTAAAGACGAGAAGAGTTGGCATTCGTAACACCAGCATTCCACATCTTGGCAAACTCTACGGCATTTGCCATCTCTGGCAGTACGGTAGGACGGTTCCAACCCATACTTCCTTGATAGTTTACGTGCATCTTACCTTCCTCGCCACGTTTCGTTGTGACCAAGATAACACCGTAGGCAGCACGTGCACCATAGATAGAACAAGCAGATGCATCTTTCAATACAGAGATTGACTCGATATCATTTGGATTGACATCGGCAAGACTCATCTCGATTCCATCTACTAAGACGTAAGGATGACCAGTACCAGAGAGGTTACCCTGACCACGCAATGACAAGGCTGCCGTGGCTCCCGGACGACCAGAGCTACCATTGATACCATCAAACCCGGTACCAAACCCTGAAGACTCTGTGACGCGTCTGTCACTGGGCGCATCTCAAGTGCATCGCCCTTAACAGATGAAACAGAACCCGTGAGGTTCACCTTCTTTTGTACACCATAACCTACGACAACCACTTCGTTCAATGCTTGGTTGTCATCTTGCAGACTAACGGTGTAATTGGTCATACCCGCTTTGACGGTTACAGACTGAGGCTTAAAGCCCACATAACTTACTTGTAGTACAGCACCCAGCGCTGCTGAAAGCGAGAAGTTACCATCAACATCAGTAACAGCCATTGCGACTCCATTAACCATCACAGAGGCACCGATAACGGGTTCACCATGGGTATCCTTCACAACACCCTTGACAGTTTGCTTTTGTTGCTGTGTACTCTCAAACGTTTTTACATTCGCACTCGTAGAACTAAGTACTGGGGTAGCAGCCAATAAACTCAGACACAAAGAGAGTGCCACCCTTCTTGTTGCGAATGGGGGATGCTTCCTCATACCAAGGAAGACAGTAGTAGATTTAGACATAATTACATTGATTTAGGTTTACGGGTGCAAATATAACACTTTTTTTATGAATTCAAAATTCATAATCCATAATTCATAATTATGATTACAATTTTTTATTCACAATCCTCTATTAATTCATAATTCACAATTCATAATCCATAATTATGATTACTATTGTAATTTAGGATGAGGGTGTATCAAAATGTAAATATCAGTTTGATAATCTTACAGTTTGACATAATTCATTTGCTACTTGTTAACTCGTCAACTAAAATTCTGTGCTATCTATGACCTTTAGGTCTCTGAGCGTTTTAGCAAGCAAAAAAAAGCTCTGTTCTTTCTGTTTATCTGTGAGTTCTGTGAGAGAATGCACCGCAACTTTAAGCTTAAAACTTTGAATGCCGAGGTTTGAAATATTATTACAAATCATCCGATAAAAAGGCGGAGAAAAGAGCTAAAAACGCACATTTTTAGCACCCTTGTAAGTCTTTTGTTATCAAGTAGTTGCAGAAGTGGTTTTCAAAAGGTGCTTAGTAAGGCTTCAAAAGAGCGTTAGTAAGAGGCTTAAAGGGCATCTTTTGCAAGCTAAAAGGGCGTTAATTCGAATGGAATTAACGCCCTTTTATTTTTCAGCCTTTGAATTTCTTTTACAATACAGAGTGGCTGAAGAAGACAGAGTGACATAAAAAACAAAAGAGACAGAATAAAAAACAGACCCTACCCACAACCCCATTGGTCAGGGCTTGCTTACCGATACATATCTATCGCTTAGTGAAAGCTTTTAATCCCTATCAGTCATTAGACCACACATGTATAATTTTTACTATGGTATGGTTTCCGATTTGTATTTGATTATCCCTCAGCAAACTGTTTCCTGCACTCCCCCTCTCTGCAGGAGAGGGGTGAGGGGTGAGACTACTCTCCCTCCCCGATAGGGTATAATCACGTTAAATAAGTCTAACTTTATACCCGTTAGGGATTATTCGCTTTGTTTTTCGTAGATATTTCGTATATTTATACCCGTAAAGGTATAGTGAGGGTAATTCAGAATTCATAATTATTCAAACGAAGTTCTCGTCAGTACGTCATAATCCATAATTATGATTACCGATATTGAAAAAAAGTTCCATTGAAAAACTCAAAGGTTAAAGACAAATCATAAAGTTCAAAGTTCAAACCTCAAAGTTCAAAGTTAATAATTATAATTAGCGATGTTAGGAAAGATAAAATGAGTTAGACCCTATCAACACTCCTTATTCGAGTATTGATAGGGTCTAACTAAAAAAATAACCTTAATCTATCATAAGTTTAAGATTGATATCTTAACTATATGACAGAACGAAATAAAGACTATTCGTCTACAGAAGCCTCAGGCTCTATCACCTTATTATCCTCAAGCCAACGACGCTGATAACTACGGCGAGCAGCCCAAGCTATATCATTAATGAAAGAAGCATTGAGTGCAGCCCCTACAGCTCCACCAATGAAAGGAATAGACTGAGAAGCCTTACGCTTGGTAAGGTTCACACCGATAAGCTTTGCCGCCTGACGTACGCTCACAATACTCTTAGCCAAAAGGTTGGCAGTTCCCATCTCTGCCAATTTCTTCCACGCATTTCTTTGTATCAACAAAGAAATCTGCTTGAGACCCAAGATAAAACTGGCTTTCTCACCTAATGTACTCGCATTTGCTGTAGCAAGAACGCCCAAGACAAAAGCCTTTTCTTCCTCCTCATTATTTGCATCAGCCACATAACCATAGCATACACCAATCTTATGGATTGTACGAAGTGCCAGTGTGGTAATGAACGGAATGTCAGCAACAAGACCTGGCAAACCAACAAAACCACCCGCAACACCTTCTGCCGTAGCTATTCCGACAGCCCAGTTATGCACCGAATCTGCCATCTGGTCACAGAGTTTAAGGTCCTTCGTACGCAGTTCTTCAATACTCTCTACATTTCCGTCACGCAGCACGTCGGCTGTGTCCGTAAGGTACTGTGCAGCAGCATTTGCAGCGTTTATGGCACTCTCAATGACCTTTTCAGGCACTACTACAGAAATAAGTTTACCAACGGGACTTAAAAGCTTACCAAACGTTTTACTAACAACACCTGGCTCCTCATTCTCCCATGCTTTGATGAGAGCGTACTGTTGCATCAAGTAATCTGACTGTTTCATAATAGATTAAAATGCTCACCTGTTCCCAAAAGTTAAGCGGTTTATAAATTATTAGATAGAAAAAGCGTGGAAACTATTGCTTATTATTCCACTGAGGCTCTGGACTGCCCACCACTGTATAATAAAGCAATAGCCCACGCCTATAGATATATCATGCCCCAAGTATAGGGTATAATAATCCCAGCGTGAGCGTAATTGCTATTATCCACAGTGTATGAAATTGTCCAGATTTCAGATGGAGGATAATGTCAAACGCTCTTTAAATATATAGGACTCGTATAAAATACACCTTTAAAAAGATGTAAAATCTGGTCCGTGTGCAAAGGTATAGATTTTATATTAATTATAACAATTATTTAATAATAATGTTATATATAGCTCTAAAAAGGTGGAAAAAGAATATATACACATCGTTTATGACGCTGTGACACATATTGAAAACGCACATATAATTAGCAAACAAACGTTTACTCTATTGAAATTATATTACAAAATACTCGAAAGAAAAGGCGGAGAAAAGGGCTAAAAACGTACATTTTTAGCACCCTTGTAAGTCATTTGTTATCAAGTAGTTGCAGAAGTGGTTTTCAAAAGGTGCTTAGTAAGGCTTCAAAAGGGGCGTTAGTAAGGGGCTTAAAGGGCATCTTTTGCAAGCCAAAAGGGCGTTAATTCGAATGGAATTAACGCCCTTTTATTTTTCAGCCTTTGATTTTTATTTACAAAACAGAGTAGCGGATACGATAGGAGAAACAAAGTGAAGAAGCGAATATACACGCAACTCGTCAACTTCTCACATGGGGTATCTCGCATTTCAC
>CAKMOD010000138.1 GCA_927910885.1 uncultured Prevotella sp.
GTTTTTGGCGTTATTTATAGATATTTTCTTTGAAGTTATGTAATAATTTTTTCAAACTCTTGTCTACAAGTTTTCGAAGTCTTAAAAATGAAAAGATTTTCAATGAAAGAGGATGATAATAGGATAGAATGTTGACTGTCTTAGCCATATTTTTGTTTAATGAGCAACCTCGGCTCTTACGTTAAAGCAATACGAAAAGCGTCCACACATTTAACGGAAGAGCCTTATTTATCTATATGCTATAAGATATTGGTAAACTTCAACAAAATGCATAACTATATATGTTAGGAAAGCTTACTCTCATCTATTAATCTTGCATTAGGAGTCAAGAAATTTGTAAGTTCAGCAAATCTGGATAATCTCAATAAATGTGGATGAATTTTATTAAGATAATCTCTTTCTTCATCTCCCATATAATTTGGGATGTGAACAGCCCATCCTCCAATCTTTAGTACTGGAGCTATGTCCTCAGAATACGTATCTCCAACTGTGAGAAGCTGTCCTGCCTTCACACCAAACTGTTTACAAAGACGCTTATAAGCATCAGCTGTCTTTTCCGATACGATAACAATATCATCAAAGTAGGGACGTAATCCCGAGCGTTGAAACTTATTTTCCTGATCAAGCAATTCTCCCTTTGTGAACACAATCATTCGATATTTACCCGTGTCACGCAGTTTCGATAATGTTGTTTTAACACCGTCAAAAGGATGACCTGGTAGTCGTAGTAATTCCTTGCTTACCTCAAATATCTGTCCAATGTCATAGCCCTTTACTTTTCCGTGACTGATCTTGACCGCATTCTCTATTAGTGATAACATGAAAGCTTTACTTCCATAACCAAAAAGTGGTATGTTTGCCTTTTCAGTGGCGCGGAGAGCATGGGACACCTCATCTGCAGAAGCATACGGGGCAAGAATCTCACAGTACACTTTTTCCACTGTATTAAAGTAGGTCTGACTACCCCACAGTGTATCGTCAGCATCAAATGCTATAAGTGAAATCTCCGTCATAAGCCTAAAAATTTAGATGTTATTGTTATCGTGAACATTCTCTTCTTTATTGAACCTTGTCCAATAAAGGCCGGTCGTAGACGGTAAATAATAAACTTCCTTTCAAAAATAATAAATCCTCCTTTTCTTTCTTTTACCAGCAAAGATAGTCTTTTTTTTTGTTATCGCAAGTTTTTTCTACAACATTTTTTACTCTTATAGATATTAATTTCACTTTTATTAATTATATGCAGATATAATATATTTATCGACAAAATAAAACTTTTTGTTAATAAGTGTAGTTTTAATCTTGTTCATATTAACATTTTCAAAAGTATAATTAAAGGAATTATAGTAGTAATTTACACAATGAAAAATTTGATTATCTCAAATATTTTTACTTTCTTTGTGGTCGCTTAAATCTTTGGGAATGCGAGTGCTGATGAATATTGTTTTCATTAAAGTTACATCGAACACCCCCTAACAATTTACCTAATCGGAAACTAAGAATAAAATGGAACAAAAACTCTTAACAGTAGCCTTATTATCATCTGCAATTGGAACTGGTCAGGAGGCTTTAGCACAGACACGTGGAACAGCCACAGATAAGCCAAATGTAATTATTATATTAGCTGATGATCTTGGCTATGGTGATTTAGAGTGTTATGGTGCTAAAAACGTTCAGACTCCTAATATTAATAGACTTGCACAGTCAGGCATACGTTTTATGAATGGGCACGCTGTCGCTGCAACAAGTACACCATCTCGCTATTCACTTCTTACAGGTGAGTATGCTTGGCGTCGAGAAGGTACGGATGTGGCTGCAGGTAATGCAGGAATGATTATTAAACCTAATCAATTTACAATGGCAGATATGTTTAAAAGTCGTGGCTATGCAACCTGTGCGATAGGAAAGTGGCATCTCGGATTAGGTGATAAAGGGGGTGAGCAAGACTGGAATGCACCCTTACCGGAGTCATTAGGTGACCTCGGATTTGATTATCATTATATTATGGCTGCAACCGCTGACCGCGTTCCTTGTGTCTTTATAGAGAATGGTGCGGTTGCAAACTATGATCCAGCTCACCCAATAGAAGTGTCATACGTGAAAAACTTTGATGGAGAACCAACAGGGCGAAAGAATCCTGAACTTCTTTATAATATGCGTTCAAGCCATGGCCATGACATGTCTATCGTTAATGGAATTGGAAGAATTGGCTATATGAAGGGTGGTGGAAAGGCACTTTGGAAAGACGAGAATCTTGCTGATTCAATGCTTGCACATGCTGTCAAGTTCATTGAAAATCATAAGAAGGAGCCTTTCTTTATGTATTTTGCAACCAACGATGTTCATGTTCCTCGCTTTCCTCACGAGCGTTTTCGTGGAAAGAATTCAATGGGAGTAAGAGGCGATGCTATTGTTCAGTTTGATTGGACCGTAGGTCAATTAATGAAGAAACTATGCGAACTAAAGATTGATGATAATACGCTTGTTATTCTTACCAGTGATAATGGACCAGTTGTTGACGACGGATACCAAGATCGTGCAGAAGAATTACTTAATGGACATAGTCCTGCAGGACCATTCCGAGGTAATAAGTACAGTGCTTTTGAGGGTGGAACAGCTGTGCCTTTTGTTGTTTCATGGCCTCGTAAGATTAAGGGAGGAATGGTCTCTAAAGCACTTGTTAGTCAGATAGACCTTCTTTCTTCATTGGGCTCACTTGTCCGTGCTCGCTTCCCAAAGGGTAGTGCACCTGATAGTCGTGACTACCTTCAAACACTTCTTGGTACTGACACAAAAGGACGCGACTATGTAATTGGACAATCTAATACGCATGTTCTTTCAGTTCTCACCTCTCAATATCGGTACATCGAGCCAAGCAATGGACCAAAGATGATTCAATGGGGACCAAAGATTGAAACAGGAAATCTTCCAGTTCCACAGCTTTATGACATGACTGTCAGCCCTTACGAAACAAACAATGTTGCTGCTGAACATGCAGATGAGGTCTCACGTATGCAATCGATATTGAAGAGCGAGAGAAGTAAATAAAAAGCTAATTATAGGATACTTTGTCCTTCCCTTAAAGTATGAATGACATATTTCATTGCATACTATTAAGGAAGGACTTAGGGTGTTTACTCTTGTAGTATGCTTTATATAAGACAACGTAATTATGGTAAAGAAGAATAGTCACACTTCAGCTTTATTTCATTATACCAGGAATCAAAATATTGTCATTAATATTTTGAGAGAAGGTTTGAAGTTCTCCTATTGTAGAGAGGAGTTCTCAGATGATTTATGTCTTGGTATTCCTATGATATGTTTTTGTGATATTCCAGTAGGTGCGAGTTTTGAGCATTCCTCAAAGTATGGACAATATGCAATAGGCTTGTCAAAAGACAAGCTTTTAGAAAAATATAAAGAGGCATTAGGGCCGGTTAATTACGTTACTTCACTGTCTTCTGTGAAAGCTGCCTTTCAACTAAGAAATGCAGATGAAGTAAATAACAACAGAATAAAGTCTTCTATTACGACGGTCAATAATAAACTCTCAGAAGAACCGACAAATAATGCTTTGATGCATTTTCTTCAGGGTATTGACTATCATCAGTCTTTTACTCAAGCAATAAGTTTAATGAAACCATATCAGTCTATTCATGATGGTAATAGTCAAATCAACTATGATGAATGTGAATGGCGAATAGTTTTGCCTGAACATACTAAACTCAATGACAATGAACATTGTCAATGGTTTTGGTCAAAAGAAGAATATGATAGTTGGAGGGAGAAAAGAGACAACAAATTCATCAACGAAATGCCACTCCTTTTCACTGTAGATGATATTGAGTACATTATTGTCCCTACAAAAGAATTAATCCCCAACTTTATTAAACGATTGATTGACTTAAAAGAAATTTGTGGTAATAAGATAGAGGACAAAGATAGATATTCTCTTGTTTCTAAGGTCATCAGTTTAGAACAAATTAAAAGAGACTTTTAGGAATATCAATTTAGAATAAAGTACAGCTCAATAAAAGCATGAATCCCGGCTCCAAGAGGAGACCGGGATTATGTTGTTTGTTTGGAATAGTTGTTTGTTTGTTTCGCTTTAAGCTTCTGGCTTTACAGTCTTAGCAGCGTAAACTTCCTCTGAAAGGACTGAAACAGTACTCTTGTTGTACTTGCCCTTGTGGAAGTAAACAACACCGTCTGCAAGTGCATACAATGTGTCGTCCTTACCCTGTGCAACATTCTCGCCTGGGAAGTGCTTGTTACCGCGCTGGCGAACGATAATGTTACCTGCGATAATCTTCTGGCCACCCCAGATCTTAACACCTAAACGCTTTGAAGCTGATTCGCGACCGTTCTTAGAACTACCTACACCTTTTTTATGTGCCATTCTTAAGTCCTCCTTGTTAAGCGTTAATTGATTTAATTTCTACCTGAGTGAAGTGTGAACGATGACCGTTCTTCTTTCTGTAGTCCTTACGACGTTTCATCTTGAAGACGATAACCTTGTCGCCCTTTACGAGAGGAGCTACTACCTCAGCTACTACCTTTGCGCCCTCAACAGTTGGTGCGCCTACTGTGACTGTTCCGTTGTTATCAACCAACAGAACCTTGTCAAACTCAACAGCCTTGCCTTCTTCCGCATCCTTGATGTGGTTTACGAAGAGCTTCTTGCCCTCCTCAGCCTTGAACTGCTGACCGTTAATTTCTACAATTGCGTACATTTTTATATTGTAAACGGGTTTGTACCGTTGGGCGGCTGAGCATCTATCCAGCACTTGTTCTGAGCCCAGAACGGCATAATCGGGTGCAAAGTTACTAAAAATTAATGTTATGTAACATAATAATAGGTGATAATTCTTACTTAATTAACAATAATTAGAGCATTTACCCCCTTTTATCTTCTATAAACACTGTTATAAGGGTAAGAAGATATTGTAAGTACTCAAATTATGTATATTAAAATAACTTATTATTTCTGTATTTGATAATATAAATTGAAAGCACAAAATCTAATAACCTTCATAATATTAACGAAGGTCTAATAAGAGTATAACTAAACATATTAAGGCTATAATAAAGCTATTCTAACTTTCTCTCTGGATGAAGATTACACAATTATTATAGCCTTAGTTTCAAACTATTTATAAGTTATATCAAGGGAGCATTCATCTAAATTATCAAGTTGACGCTCATCTTCTTGATAGATATTATCAAGATTAAACTCTTGCTCATTGTGCATTTTTGGTTTACGTTTCATAGTCATGTCCTCCATAGGGTAGCTCAGCCGCAGAACATACCTCTGATAGTAAGTGATTTAGGATGCGGCAATCCCTTATTATCTCGTTTACAAATATATAAATTATAATTGAGACTTTTGTCAACAAATAGGAAATCTTTTGTTTAATCTTTCTACCGTATTGGAAGATTAATGATAAAGAAGAATTTAATGCATGATAATTATAGATGAAATATTAAAACCTAAATAAGAAAACTATAAGTAGATTATTTGCTCATTAAAATGGAATATCATAACTTTGTACTTGTAGAATCAATAGTTTATAGTCTTATGGATAAGGTAAAACAACGCAGTGATAATGAAATGAAATGGAGTACACTCTCCACTGAACAGCTTATCAACCGACCTTGGTTGAAGGCTCGCCGTGACACTGTTCAATTGCCTAATGGAAAGGTCTATGACGAATATTACGTACTATCATATCCAACATGGATCAATGTTATTGCGGAAACAAAAGACGGAGAACTTATTTTGGAACGTCAGTACAGGCATGGACTTGGTGTTGTATCGACAGAGATTTGCGCAGGAGTCGTAGAAGAAGGCGAGACACCTTTACAAGCTGCACAACGCGAATTAGAAGAAGAAACAGGCTATACTGGTGGAGAATGGGAAGAGATTATGATTGTCTCAGCAAATCCAAGTACTATGGATAACCTTTGTCATTGCTTTTATGCTCGCAACGTAAAGAAAACGAACAATCAAAAACTTGATGACACAGAAGACATTGAGGTATTCCTTCGTTCTAAGGAAGAAGTAAAAGAAATGTTACTACGTGGGGAGTTTATTCAGTCGATGATGGTAGCTCCACTATGGAAATACTTTACCATCAAAGATTAATTCAGGATAGTAGAAAATTATAGTCTCTTAAAATATAAGATAATGATTACAAAAGATAGTATCGAAGCTGCTTATTGTTTCTTTCATCAGAAATATCAAGTTTATGCTTTTTCAAATTGCGAACGACAGAAAGATGACATAGAGTATGCTATCAGTTCGTATGTAGAAGCGATGAATCAAGAACTCTATAAAAAACTTGCAGCAGGAAAAGAAGATTTCCTGCTGACACATTCAAGGTTTGCGGAAGACATGAATGAGGCTATCGAGAAGCTTTCCTTGGAGTAATTGTTACCTCTACATTCTTATAGCCCATTGCCTTCAAAAACTGAGTAAACTGTTGTTTTGCATTTTTCTCAGCTATCATAATGTTCTCTGCAGTCATACAACGTGCTATCATCTTTTTGTATGCACGATTGTAAAGCTGCTCGCGGTCAGCTGAAGTCCAGTCTCCCTTCTCAAAGAACGAACGCGACTTGGCTTCATCTATAAAGTTAGTATCAAGTAATCCAATAGGAGGCAACTTTGCAACGATAACACTATCATTCTCCACACGAATCCAATGAGGTTCAGTTTGATGCAAGTCAACACCTAAACGGACTGTTCCATAATAGATACGAACAAGTTCTGAATCAGAGAAAAAACCACGACTCACGGTATCAATAAGTTCCTCGTCGTTGATAGCAAGGAATTCCCATTGTCCGATATCTTGTATTTGCTGTATCTGTGTTGGCGTAATATCAATACGCTGGTCTGCTGATATACTTATATCATTGGCTGAATTAAACCAATAAAAGAGACCACCACAAAGACTAATGATAATTAAAAAGGTCAGCAGACAGCCTTTATTAAATGATAAGATACGACTAAGAATCCCTTTCTTAGTTGGTTTATTCTCATTATTTTTTTGTTCTATGATAACGTTATCAGATGTATTTATTTCCATTTTCAATCTTTTTTATTTACTTCAATCACCTGTCCTAAATCTTTAAGAGTAAACTTCTTGCGGAAGGATATAGTGATGTCAGACTCTTTATATCCCATAGCTGTAAAGATAGGAACAAGCTGGCGAGCTGCACTCTCCTGTGCTTGTTCTATAATACCCATCTGAGGAATAGAAGCAATAATCTGTTTTCTTCCTTGTGCCTCATAGCTGGTAAGCTCAGCATCCGTAAAATTATGCCGTGTCAATGCCACATATTGCTTCACCTCCTTATGGTTAATCTTCGTAGAAGTAAGAAGAATCTTAGGATCGGGTAGGGTGACAACAAGTTCTTTTCCTCGACGTTGAATATTCTTATCGCTAAAACTTGATAAATCTATGTATGCCTTCAAAGTAGCATCCATAGGTATTGCAATACGGCGGTCGCCTAATGGCAAGTTTACACTGAAGTCCTGCTTCATAAACGAGCCAGAAAGTTTCATCTTATCATCATGGGTGATAATCTTATGAATACGATATTCTGTTGTGTAAAGTCGTGAACATTGTTGTACCTGTGTTACCAGCATCGGAATTGTATCAATAGCCTTTGCTGCAGGCTCTTCAGTATTTTTCTTGTTTGTACAACCAATTGTAAACAATGAGAAAAACGATAATATGAGGATGAAATGTTTCATTCTGAATTTTAATAAATATATGTCCGCAAAGATACAAAAAACACACGATAAAACACTAACCAACCTAATAAAAAGAAATAAAATAAATAGAGTAGGAGTTATATTACTGCTCCCAAACATCTTATTTTAACGATAAAGATAAAACAGCATATCAATCAGCTTAAGTCAGTTTCTGCTTGTATAACTCTTTCTCTGACGACAATTTGTTTCCTTTTAGATAACATTATACATAGTATTTAGCCTTTAACACCATTGGTGCGAACCAATAGCACAACACGTGCTAAGCAACAACACAACACGTGTTGGACAAAAACACTCCCGTATTGGATAGGAAAAGTGAGGTATTATAGTCATCATTTCAAATGTTGTAAAACACTGACAGAATAACAAACTATGAGATAAATTATTAGTAAGCACTAATAATTAAAAGGCACGCTATTATTATTTTAAACTTATAAAAACGCAAGCTGTTAGGGAGCAATGGTAGTATAAAAATCGTCTATAGTACAATAAAAAATCGTCTTCGCCAATTTATAACTTATTTTTCTGCATCATTGATGTTTTTTTTCGTAATTTTGTAGCATAATAGTAAATTAGAAGTATTTGGGGCAAACCATATATGGAATCATTAAGAGAGATATTTAGAATCGGTAAAGGTCCATCGAGTAGTCATACGATGGGACCACAGCGTGCAGCCATTATCTTCGCTGAGCGTCATCCAGAAGCAGCAAGATTTGAGGTTACACTCTATGGTAGTTTGGCAGCCACAGGTGAGGGGCACATGACAGACAAGGCAATTATTGACGTATTGAAGCAATTAGCACCAGTAGAGATAATATGGGAACCAGAGGTATTTTTACCTTATCACCCTAATGGTATATTGTTCCGTGCCTATAACAGTAGTCAGGATTTATTAGACGAATGGACAGTTTACAGCGTTGGCGGTGGTGCTCTTTCAGAGGGAAGGGTAAAGATGACTATTTTCATAAGGAATCTGTTTATGATATGCATACCCTCAGAGATATACAGACATGGTGCGAGCATCATGGACGTGGCTACTGGGAGTATGTAAAACAGTGTGAAGGAGAAGAGTTATGGGACTATCTTCGCGAGGTGTGGAAGACTATGCAGGCTGCTGTGGAACGTGGTCTTGACAGTGAAGGAGCCTTACCTGGTCCGTTAAATCTTGCTCGCAAGGCACCTAACTATTTTATAAAAGCACGTGGATATAAGCCTTCTTTGCAGAGTCGTGGAATGGTTTATTCATACGCCTTGGCAGTAAGTGAGGAGAATGCGTCTGGTGGAACAATTGTAACAGCACCAACTTGTGGTGCTTGTGGTGTTGTTCCTGCAGTTTTATATCATCTTTCAAAAGGACATGAGTTTTCAGAAACTAAAATATTACACGCACTTGCAACAGCAGGACTCTTTGGTAATATCGTAAAACACAATGCTTCAATCTCTGGTGCAGAAGTTGGTTGTCAGGGTGAAGTCGGTGTTGCATGTGCAATGGCTTCAGCAGCTTCTTGTCAGTTGTTTGGTGGTAGTCCTTCTCAGATTGAATATGCTGCTGAGATGGGCTTAGAGCATCACTTAGGTATGACATGCGATCCTGTGTGCGGCTTGGTACAGATTCCTTGTATTGAGCGTAATGCTTTTGCAGCTTGTCGTGCACTGGACGCACAACTTTATGCATCATTTAGCGATGGTAGCCATCGTGTATCATTCGACCACGTTGTTGAGGTAATGAAACAAACAGGCCATGATATTCCATCACTCTATAAGGAAACAAGTGCTGGTGGATTAGCAAAGCAGTACCCAATGTAAGTCTAACAGCTCATAGTCTTATCATGATATTTATCTACACTATATCAAGCTTGTTTATGCTAATATAGAAGTATAGATATTTTTAATACCCAGTAATCGTTTACCAGATATTGGTAAAAACGATTACTGGGTATTAATCATTATAGAAGAAGAAAACAATCTAAGTTTTCTAAACTATAAGACAATAATGATTCTTTGGCTATTGGTATACAACGTTATCATATTTCACCTTCATTAGTTTTACTAAACTGCCTCGACGACTTTTAGGATTACCTTTCCACTGATGAGTTTTACCTTTGTAGGTAATATCAATACCCATATTACCAGACTTGTCATAAATAGTATAGCTTGCATCCTTATTTTTGAATGTTAACTTACCATTTTTCCTATAGAAAATAAAGTCTGACGTTTTCCGTAGTTCTTCAAATGGATAGTAAAAATCCACATTCTGCTTAGCATCAAGAATAACGTAACACAGTCTATCGTCATAAAAATTACAAAGAACAATATCCTTATTCTCCTTATCAACATGAAATTTGAAATAGTCGCTGATAATTTCACTATCTAAATCAATAGTACTGGTAACTGTCTTTGTCATCTTTTCTCCCTTCCATTCTTCTATTGTTGTAGTGCAAATAGGGGCTTTAAGACAGTCGTCAGTGCGTGTGCGGATAAGCTTTGGATTATTGTTTTCTACTATAAAATCTGAGTAATAGTGCAAACAACATCCACTTTTCTCCATAGTAGATATAAGTCTATTTTTATTGTCAACCACAAACATACCACAATAATTTTGTGCTAAATCCGTGAAAGCATCATTATATATAAACTCTTTACCCGATGCTAAGAAGATTTTAAGGATGGACCACCATAACAACTATTAAATCCATCCATAATAGCAAAGTCTTTTATTCCATCAAAATTATAGTCTTCATAGAGTAAAACACTATGTTCTCCATAAGGAATCTCGGCTATGTTTGCCATAATTTCTCCATCATGAAGGTCAAATGATAGTTCATTGGCATCAACATGAATAAGCTTTTTGTTTGTGGCACGGTCATAAACTTCAACCCAACCTGCAGAAGCAGTCTGTGTTGTATCAGAGAAGTAAACCTTACCATAGTATTGTTCGGAAAAGCCATCAATGTTGAATGTAGCCTGTCCGAAGGCTGAATGCAACCAGCCCAATAATATAAAACAAAGTAGGAAAGTTCTTTTCATTTTTAGAGGTAATTATAGTTTGTTTCTACTTGTACCTTATTCGGTAAGCAGAGTAATTTAAATTATTAAGTTAAAATGCCCTCTCTCTTCATAATTGAAGAGAGAGGAACTCTTTTAAAATCTATTGATTATCTCCTCTGGGGTAACAAGCTCTTGTTCACCAGTGGACATATTCTTCAGTGTTATCTTGCCTTCCTGCATCTCAGTTTCACCTGCAAGGGCAACAAAACCAATGTTCTTAGCATTAGCATAGCTCATCTGTTTCTTCATCTTTGCCTTGTCAGGGAACATTTCTGTGCGGATGCCAGCCTTGCGTGCAGCTGCTACAATTGGCAGACAGTAAGCTGTTTCCTTCTCACCGAAATTGATAAAGAGAAGCTGTGTGCCCTGTACGCTCTCCTTTGGATAGAGGTCGAGAGTATTTAAGACATCATAGATGCGATCAGCACCAAAGCTTATTCCAACGCCAGAGATACCTGGCATACCAAAAATACCTGTGAGGTTATCGTAACGACCACCACCTGTAATAGAACCAATCTGTACGTCAAGTGCCTTTACTTCAAAGATAGCACCTGTATAATAGTTCAATCCACGTGCCAAAGTAAGGTCAAGTTGTATCTCATTGTTCAGTCCTGAATTCTTCAAATTGTCAAGAATAAAACGCGTTTCTTCAACACCTTTCAATCCTATCTCACTCTCCTTTAAGACTTCTGCAATAACATCAAGTTTCTCTTCATTAGTTCCTTCTAACTTAATGATAGGCTGCAACTTCTCTATTGCCTCATCAGAGATTCCATTGTTACGCAACTCTTCGTTTACATTATCAAGTCCTATCTTATCAAGTTTATCGATAGCAACAGTAATGTCAACAATCTTTTCCTTCTCACCAATCACTTCTGCAATACCTGTGAGAATCTTTCTATTGTTAATCTTTATCTGTACACGAATACCGAACTCTGTAAATACAGTGTCAATAATCTGCATTAATTCAACTTCATTCAGCAATGAGTCAGAACCAACAACATCGGCATCACACTGATAAAACTCGCGATAACGACCCTTTTGTGGGCGGTCGGCACGCCATACTGGCTGTATCTGATAACGCTTGAAAGGTAATTGCAACTCATCACGATGCATCACAACGTAGCGAGCAAAAGGTACTGTAAGATCATAACGCAAACCCTTTTCGCAGAGTTTTGTCTGCATCTTTAGTGTATTGCGCTCCTTGAGTTCGTCATCGCTAACAGCCTTCAAGTAATCTCCTGAATTCAGAATCTTGAAGAGAAGTTTATCTCCTTCTTCACCATATTTGCCCATCAGCGTTTGTAATGTCTCCATAGAAGGTGTTTCTATCTGCTGAAAGCCATAGAGAGCATAGACACGCTTGATAGTATCAAATATGTAATTTCGTTTTGCCATCTCATCAGGTCCGAAATCACGTGTACCCTTTGGGATGGAAGGTTTGTTTGCCATTTATCTTTTATTTATGTTTTTACGGATAAAAATGTTAGGCTGTGATAAGTGAATATAAGCTTTTCAGAATGCTTATAGTCGCCACTCACAGCCTAAAAGGGATTATAAAACTATCGTTTGCTCGCGGTCAGGACCAACGGAGATAACACCGATACGGGTCTCAAGATAGTTCTCAAGGAAAGCTACGTACTCACGGAACTCCTCTGGGAATTCATCCTGTGACTTGCACTTTGTCATATCTTTCTTCCAACCACGGAAATCCTTATAGATAGGTTTCACGTTATCAATCTCGTAAGGGAAGTCTTTTGTTTCCGTACCATCTGGTAACTCGTATGCAACACAAGCCTTAATAGTTTCGAAGCTGTCGAGGACGTCACTCTTCATCATAATAAGCTCAGTCACGCCATTTACCATTACAGAGTAGCGAAGCTGAACAAGATCAATCCAACCACAACGACGCTCACGTCCAGTAACAGCTCCATACTCATGGCCGAGATCACGAATCGTCTTTCCAGTCTCGTCAAACAACTCTGTTGGGAATGGACCTGCACCTACACGAGTACAGTAGGCTTTCATGATACCATAAACATTACCCACTTTATTAGGACCAATACCAAGACCAGTACAAGCACCTGCACAAACAGTATTTGAAGAAGTCACGAAAGGATAAGAACCAAAGTCTACGTCCAACATTGTTCCTTGCGCACCTTCGCAAAGAATATGCTTACTTTCACGAAGGAGGCGGTTGATTTCATTTTCAGAATCAACAAACTTAAACTCCTTCATATATGCTATGCCTTCCATCCAAACCTTCTCAGTCTCTTCCAAACCTTCAAAGTCTGTCCAGCCAAGGGCTGCAAGCATCTTCATGTGTCGCTCCTTATGAGCAGCATACTTACGCTCAAAATCGCAGAGGATATCACCAACACGTAAACCATTACGGCTAATCTTATCAGTGTAAGTAGGTCCAATACCTTTACCTGTAGTGCCAACCTTATCTTTACCTTTTGCAGCCTCGTAAGCACGGTCAAGAATACGATGTGTTGGCATGATAAGGTGTGCCTTCTTTGAGATATGAAGACGCTCCTTTAATGGGTGTCCACTCTTCTCAAGGTCTTTTGCTTCACCCATAAAGAGATCTGGAGCTAAAACAACTCCATTACCAATGATGTTTACTTTGCCACCTTGGAAGATGCCTGATGGTATAGAACGTAGTACGTACTTCTGTCCTTCGAACTCAAGAGTGTGTCCTGCGTTCGGACCTCCTTGGAAACGAGCTACTACATCGTAGCGTGGTGTGAGTACGTCTACAACCTTACCTTTTCCTTCATCACCCCATTGGAGACCCAACAGGACGTCTACTTTACCTGTGTTCATTTGTTTTTATGTGAGTTTTTTACTTGTTTCTGTGTAAGAAACTTGCTTCTCTGACGCGACAAGGCTGCCTGACAGCGTGAGCATATTCCATATATATATAAGGAGAATCCGTCTCGGCGGAAGCGATGGAACTTTGTGTTCTTGATAGCATCCGCAATCTCTGGGGAATCAACCTCCGTCACTGTTCCGCATAGCGTACAGATCTGATGAATATGATCTTCATTGTTATAGCAGGCCTCATACTTAGTTTGACCGATGAACCGATGTCTGACTACGAGACGTAATTCAATGAAAAGACGCATCGTATTGTAAAGTGTGGCACGAGAAACTCGAAAATTATTCTTTTCAAGTGCTGCACCTAATTCATCCAAGGAGAAATGCTCTCCCATGTCATACACCGCATCCAAAATGGCATATCGCTCTGAAGTCTTGCGATGATTGTTGGCTTCGAGGTATTCATCCAGAATATCTCGAACTCTTTTTTTGACTATATCTTTAGTCACAACTTACTGATTAAATTCGCACAAAGTTACCATTTTTAAATGATATAACTACTATATAGTCATGAAAAAAAGTTAAAAATATTGTGCTTGAATAATGGCATAAAAGCTGTCTTGTAATTCTTTTTACAAGTTTATTACACTATGGTATTATTTTTTATATAGAAACTATATCGAATTATTTTCATAAAAAAGATTCTTCCGCTAAATGCGTAGATTGTTAATAGAATGAGATTAATCCACATACATGGTATGATTACTTTAAATAACATGGTTTTATAAAGAAGGATAGACTACATGATAAACGTCATTAAGTGCGATGTCTATCTGTCTTCTACATACAACTTATTTCCTTATTAGTTGAACTTTGTAAATTATTTTCGCACAGTTCTAAACCAACACATGCTCTTTTAGCTTCTAAAAGACGCCTAATTGACTTGCAATAGGTACCCTTTAAGACTCTTACTAACGCCCTTTTGAAGGCTAATTAAGCACCTTTTTAATTTTTTAAACTTTATAACTAATTGATTTACTGTTGATTGCAAAACTGCTTCTTAATATGTGTTTTTGCCGTTAGTTATAGATTGTTTTCTTTGAAATTATGTAATGATTTTCAAATCCTTATCTGTATTTTTCGAAGTCTTAAAATGAAAAGGTTTTCAATGAAAGTGG
>CAKMOD010000139.1 GCA_927910885.1 uncultured Prevotella sp.
TCTCACCTCTAATCATATCATTTCCGATTTCTGCACAACGGTCAAAGAATCCTTGTGGAGAAGGGATGAAGATGGCTATTATTGCTATGGATAAATATGTAAGAATTGGTATGAGCCAATACACAAGTCCACGTGCTGTCAGCACTTGCGTGAACTGGAAGAACTGTCCGTTGATAAGTAGGAGGAGGTATAGGCCTGCTGTGTAGCCAATCATAGCCGTTGTTCCTAACTCTGGAATAACGGTTCTGAAGCCAAATGGAATAAAGATAAAGAGGAGGTTAGCGTTCTTGAAAACTATCAACTGGCGGAGAATTAGATAGTCTGTGTAGCTGTGTTTGGGAAGTGGTAGGAGCAGGTAAGGGCGGATATGCATCAACAGCCGATTGGTCTGTTGTATATCTGAAAAGATAATCAAATAAACAGAAATACAGGCAGTAGGGCATAGATGAAGCTATAAGTTCCAAGATTATCCAAGATGGCAATGTCTGCTAATCTATATCCTATCCAAGCAAAATAGGCATAAAGAAAGACAGCCAACACGTAGTAAAAATACTTTGCTACGTTGTTGGCTTGCCATATTTTATTTCTCCTACCTGATAGGTAGAAGTGCTTATGCAATGTTTGTATAGCTTCCCAGTAAGTCATTTATCTCAAGTCTATCACCTCAGCAGATGGATAGTTTTTCTTATTGAAAGTAAAGATATCGTCTGAAAGATTCTTGCGCTGAATATTAGAAACGGTGATAGTAGTCCACTTATTAGCCTGCTTAATCTTGATCTTTTGTAGCTGATAGGCTTTGTTTACGGTTACATATGCCTCTGGGATATTACGTTTTGGGTTGGTAGCTTTCATGTGTACCACGTAAGAACCACCCTCGTTTGTCATAGAGAGGTTGTAACCCTGACGATATAATGTCATCAATGCGTAAGGATTCATTGAAAGACGCTGTGCTTCAGTAGGTGTAGAAACGTTCACCTCGTCAGTAGATTTCATGTATGACCATTGTGTAGTACCATTAAACCATACGGTTGTCTGTGGCGTTGTGGCAACAAACTTAACACCTTTCACGGAAATATTACCCGCTGTTCTACCTACGGCACCGGGTCTGGAAAGTTCGAAACGAGCTGTAAAACCACCCAAGTTCGAAATGTTGGCAGCAGCTTTGTCCATACAAGCCTTAGCCTGATTCGCATTCTGTGCAAACACACTATTTGCCATAAACATGGCAACAAGCAATAATAAATATTTAATCTGTTTCATTGTTTTATCGTTTAATGATTATAATAGTTTTATGTATAGGATTTATTGTCCACGCAGGATTGTAAGTAGGTTGTCAAGACTTACCTCGTCACTTATCAGTACTTCACGTGGTTTTGAACCCTTAGCAGCACCTACAATACCTGCTTTCTCCATTTGATCCATCAGACGACCAGCACGGTTGTAGCCGATAGACAAACGACGCTGAATCATACTTGTTGAGCCTTGCTGAGTAACAACAATAGCACGTGCTGCCTCCTCAAATAATGGGTCAAGTGTCTGTGCATCTAATGAACCACCTCCACCAACTTCTTCATCCGTCAATGGTTCTGGGATTTCCAATGGACGGACAGGGCCTAACTGGTTAGCAATGAACTTTGTGATGTTCTCCACTTCTGGTGTATCAACAAAGGCACATTGTACACGGACAGGGTCAGCACCATTGAGATAAAGCATATCACCACGCCCAACAAGCTGTTGCGCACCTGGTCGGTCAAGAATGATACGTGAGTCCATCATCGCTCCTACACGGAAAGCAATACGTCCAGGGAAGTTTGCTTTGATGTTACCCGTGATAATTGTTGTCGTTGGTCGCTGTGTTGCAATAATCATGTGAATACCAATTGCACGTGCCAACTGTGCGATACGTGTGATAGGCATCTCCACTTCCTTGCCCGCAGTAAGAATCAAGTCACCGAACTCGTCAATGATAACCACGATATATGGCATGTATTCATGTCCTTCTTCTGGGCTCAGTTCGTGTCTGAGATACTTCTGATTATATTCCTTTATGTTTCTAACACGAGCAGCTTTCAGTAAGTCATAACGCTCGTCCATCAACACACAAAGACCTTTCAGTGTCTTTACAACCTTTTGAACGTCTGTGATGATTGGTTCATCTTCATTCTCCTCAACAGCCGCCATGAATGGCTTTGCAATTGGAGAGTAAACACTGAACTCCACCTTCTTAGGGTCAACAAGCACAATCTTCAACTCGTTAGGGTGCTTCTTGTAGAGAAGGGAGGTGATGATAGCATTCAGACCGACTGACTTACCCTGACCAGTAGCACCTGCAACGAGTAGGTGAGGAATCTTAGCAAGGTCGACCATATACACCTCATTGGTGATAGTCTTACCCAATGCAATCGGTAACTCCATTGTTGACTCTTGGAACTTGCGTGAGTTCAAAATAGAGAACATTGATACAATGTTTGGCTTAGCATTTGGAACCTCAATACCAATTGTACCCTTGCCTGGCATAGGAGCAATGATACGGATGCCGATAGCTGCTAAACTCAGTGCAATGTCGTCTTCAAGGTTCTTAATCTTAGAGATGCGAACACCCTGTGCAGGGGTAATCTCATAGAGAGTAATCGTTGGACCGACTGTTGCGCGAATACTACGAATCTGTACACCAAAGTCGTTCAATACCTTGATAATACGGTCCTTGTTTGCTTCTAACTCCTCTTGGCTAACATAGTTAGTCTTAGAGTCAGAGGAATATTCCTTTAATAGATCGAGTGATGGAAACTTCCACTTTGTGAAAGGTTCACGAGGATTAATCGGAGTCAGTGGGAGGTTGTTGTTTGCAAGCGTCTTGCTATTAGCTTTCTCTTCAGCTTTCTTCTCCTCAACCTCAAAGCCTGGCGCCTCTTTCTCTGCTGTTTTTCCAGCTGCTTGATTGCCGTTAGGTGAATAGAGCGTGTCTGGCTCTTGAGGAACGATTGCTGGCTCCGTTGGCAAGTCGATAGGCTCGGCAAGGGTAGGGTCAACATACTCTATTGGTTCAACTGGTTCATTCTCAATGATAACCTCGTCATCGTAGAGGTTTTCTGTGTTGTCCCCTTTGCTGTCATGTACCACCGTAAACTTTACCTTGTCACGAATGTAACCAAAAGGATTAATCATCTTGCGCACAACAGTAATTGTTTCTGAAGTGATATAGGTAAGATAAGCCAACATGACAATCACCAATATAGCTATCAGTCCCGGTGTACCAACAAGGTTTTCCATGTATTGTACACAGAAAGCACCGTGATCTCCTCCTGGATTATACACTTGGTCACCCATCAGTGGGGTGAGGGCTTTGGCAAAAGTAACAGAAAGCCATATCATTACCAAAGCCATTCCCATGAACCACTTCAAAAGGTTCAGCTTCTTATAGGCTCCCATCATACGGACACCACAAAGCGCAATGAAGGCTGGAATGATAAAGGCTGGAATACCAAAGCAACGGGAAATAAGACCGTATGAAATGATAGCACCGAGTGAACCACACGCATTTTGGAAAATTCTATTTGCGTTCTCCACCTCTCCTGGACGTAGGTCGGTAACTAAACTTTGGTCAGCTGCACCTGTGCTGAAATAGCTAAAAAAAAGCTACACAGATATAGATGGAAACGCATAAAAGGATGAGTCCGACAACAAAGCCAGTCTTGTCGTTAATAATGTTATTTAGTCCGAGCGCCTCGGTGAAAGTCTTGCTTTTATGTTCAGTTTTCTTCTTTGCCATTTATCGTTATTCTTTTATACTTGCAAAAGTAATAAATTAGTGCCACATAAGTGCCGTTTTTCAAACTTTTTTTTTAATTTTGCAAGTTAGTATGCAATCTGAAATGAGTACAGTATTATACAATAGATTCGATAAGAGTAAAATATCACAGTTGCCAAGGGTTACTTTCCCAGGGAAGATAGTCGTTGTCTTGAATGAAGCTGAGGCTGAGAAGGCAGTTAATTATTTGCTTTCTAAGGACATTATCGGTATTGATACGGAAACACGTCCTGTCTTTAAGAAAGGGCAACGTCGTAAGGTTGCACTCTTGCAAGCCTGTGATCATGAAGTGTGTTTCCTCTTTCGTTTGAATCTCATAGGTGTACCAGATTGTATTAAACGTTTTCTTGAAGATACAACTGTGCCTAAAGTGGGACTATCACTGACCGATGATATGTTGATGTTACATCAGCGAGTAGACTTTAAGCCAGGTTATTTTATTGACCTTCAAGACTATGTTAAGTCGTTGGGTATTGAAGATATGAGCCTTCAGAAGCTCTATGCAAATGTCTTTCATGAGCGTATTACAAAGCGTGAACAGTTGTCTAACTGGGAGAACGAAATATTGAGCGATAAGCAGAAAATCTATGCTTCTACAGATGCTTGGACGTGTATCAAACTCTATGAGCGTCTACATGAATTGAAACATAGTGGTAATTACGAACTCGTTGTAGCACCTCCAAAGGTGAAACCTGTACCAGACAATACTGGAAATGAGGCAGAAGTAACAACAGAATAACGCCTCTATGTAAATTATTATCGTGAAGATAAATATTTTTTTTTCATGAAGAAAAAGATTTCTTTTCACGTAATAAATAATTATTTTCATGTAAATAATTCGGGAATTATCAAGAAGCGGAAACCAATAAACTCTAAAAAGGAACTTTATGTATAAGCAAGTATATTTGAAAAGGGGCAAAGAAGAAAGTCTTCTTCGTTTCCATCCATGGATCTTCTCGGGTGCTATCAACAAGATTGAAGAAGGACTTGAAGAAGGCGATATTGTGCGTGTTATGACGCATGACAAGAAGTTTATTGCTGTCGGACACTTCCAGATAGGTTCTATTGCTATCCGTGTTCTCTCATTCCACGACGTGAAGATTGATGATATGTTTTGGGAAAGTCGTTTGAAAGCGGCTCTTCAAGTGCGTCAGGCGATTGGTATAATTCGAGAAGAATCAACAGGAACAGGACTATTTCCAAACACAACTTACCGTCTTGTTCATGGTGAGGGCGACAATCTTCCAGGATTGATTATTGACATATATGGCAAGACTGCCGTTATGCAAGCCCATTCTGTAGGTATGCACGTATGCCGTGAGGTTATTGCGAAAGCCCTTGTTAAAGTGATGGGCGATAAGTTGGATAGCATCTATTATAAGAGTGAGACAACGCTTCCTTTCAAGGCCGACCTTGGGCAAGAGAATGGTTTTATCTATGGAGATACCGACAATAATATTGCAATTGAGAATGGCTTAAAGTTCCATATTGATTGGTTGAAAGGGCAGAAGACGGGTTTCTTCATTGATCAGCGTGAGAACCGCTCTCTTTTGGAGTATTATGCAAAGGGGAGAAGTGTATTGAATATGTTCTGTTATACAGGTGGCTTCTCTGTTTATGCTATGCGTGGTGGGGCAGAAGTGGTGCATTCTGTGGATAGTTCTGCTAAGGCTATCGAACTGACGAATAAGAATGTAGAACTCAACTTCCCTAATGATTCACGTCATGAGGCTATCTGTGAAGATGCTTTCAAATATCTTGATGATAACGATGGTAAGTATGACCTTATCATTCTTGACCCACCAGCCTTTGCAAAGCATCGTAGTGCATTGAAGAATGGATTGCGTGGTTATACCCGATTGAATGTCAAAGGCTTTGAAAAGATTAAGCCAGGAGGATTTTTGTTTACCTTCAGTTGTTCGCAGGTAGTGACAAAGGACAACTTCCGACAGGCTGTCTTTACTGCAGCTGCACAAGCTGGACGTAAGGTGCGCATCCTACATCAGATTCATCAGCCTGCTGATCATCCAATTAATATTTATCATCCAGAAGGCGAATACTTGAAGGGACTGGTCCTTTATGTTGAATAAAATCAAACGTTTCATAGCTTCAGAGCATCTGCTACGGGTAGATGCTCTTTATTTAGTAGCATTGTCTGGTGGTGCAGATAGTGTTGCTCTTTTGCTATGTCTCAAGGAGTTGGGCTATTGTGTTGAGGCTGTTCATTGCAATTTCCATTTACGTGGAGAGGAGAGCTTGAGGGATGAACAGTTTTGTGAAGAACTTTGTCAACGTGAGAATATCCCGTTCCATAAAGCCCATTTTGATACGCAGGCTTATGCCGATTTGCATAAGGTGAGTATTGAGATGGCAGCGCGTGAGTTACGTTATCGTTATTTCTTTCAGTTGAAAGAGGCGTTGAGTGCTGATGGTGTTTGTGTGGGACATCATAAAGAAGACTCTGTCGAAACGATTCTTATTAACCTTGTTCGTGGAACAGGGCTTAGCGGTTTGATGGGTATTCGTCCTCGTAATCATGATGTTATCCGCCCTTTGCTATGTGTGACACGCCAAGAAATTGAAGATTATCTCCAAAAGTATGCTGTTTCTTTTGTTATTGATAGCACTAATCTTGTAGATGATGTGGTGCGGAATAAGATTCGGTTGAATGTTCTTCCACAGTTGTCTGAGATTAATCCGTCGGTTACGGATGCTATTCTTGCTACTGCTAATCATCTCTCTGAGGTAGATGCTATTGTGCAAGAATCGCTTAAATCGGCTTTGGGTAAGGCTATTAGCTTTGTCGGTTCTGCAAGTCAAGTTAGTTTAAACAGTTTAAGTAATGAGCCTTTCCAGGTCGACTTGTCTGTTGTTCGTGCGTTTCCTTCTCCTTCTTATCTCCTCTTTTATATACTAAAACCACTCGGTTTTTCATCATCTCAGATAGCCGAGATGGTTTCACATCTTGATGGACAGACGGGGCAGTTGTGGTATTCTTCAACGCATGAGGTAACACACGACCGTGGTGTCTTCATGATTTTACCTCGTGAGGAAGCTGGACCACGTCAGCTTGTTATCCCTGAAACAGGGCGTTATGTCTATGATGAGCAACTGTCTCTTCGACTGACTGAACGAGCATTGACACCTTCTTCAAACGTTTCATTCTCAAAGGTTCCTACTGTTGTAGACCTTGATGCATCCTCTATTAGATTTCCTTTGACCTTAAGACGTGTTGCAGAAGGTGACCGTTTTACTCCTCTTGGAATGCGTGGTACTCAACTTGTAAGTGATTTTCTTACCAATCTCAAACGTAATCGATTTGAGAAACGTAACCAGTTGGTCCTCCTTGATGCTACAGGTACTATCCTTTGGGTCCTCGGTCTTCGTATCAATGATCATTTTAAGTTGACCTCACAGAGTACTTCTTGCCTACAAATTGAGATTCTGTAATGTAGAAGAACTTTCTGTTTATCCTAATCTTAATCTATTTGTGTAGTGATGGAATATTCTTAAAATGGCCTTATTCAAAACAGTCGACCATTTCCTTCAGAATAGTCGA
The DNA here is from genome assembly GCA_927910885.1 of uncultured Prevotella sp. Classification (GTDB taxonomy): domain Bacteria; phylum Bacteroidota; class Bacteroidia; order Bacteroidales; family Bacteroidaceae; genus Prevotella. The sequence goes on from CAKMOD010000139.1 coordinate 7,368, forward strand.
CTGTTTCTTTAAAAGGTTGACGGCTTTCACATAATAGATTTGATTAGCAGGTAACTACAGACGTTCTGCCTCTTTGACTTTATTCTTGTTAGTTTCAAACTTTCTACTTCCAAAGTTGTAGTTTACACGGAAGATAACTTGTCGGCTTTCGCTATGTCCCCAAATATCTAATTCTAATGTTCCTTTGCGTCCATAGCTGTCCCAACGCTCAGTGTGGAGGAGGTCAGTAATCATCAATGATAGGGAGAGTCTGTCTCGGAGTAATTGTTTACTCAGTCCAATATCTATACTTCCACTTGGTTTTAGGACCTCATAGCTTCTGCCTTGTCGTTTGCTTGCGTATCTTGCAGACAGTTCCATACGAACTTTTGCTGGTAGTTGTATGTCGTTTGAAAGTGAAAGGTTGCATGAGGGACGACGGTAATCTTCTCTATAAGATTCATAATCAAGATGGTTGATAAAGTAGTAAGCACCGACGTTTGCACTGACATCCCACCACGAGGTGAGACATTTGTTATAGATAAGGTCAAGTGCCAGTTGTTTCTGTTTACCAATATTCTTGGTTGTCATGACTATGCAGTCTTTCTTGTATGCATCGGGAAGTTGCGTAAAATAATTGTTTAGCTGATTGTAAGAGAGCATTACACTAAGATTATTCTTTGTGTAATCTAAAGATATCCTATGATTTATTTGTGGCTGAATAAATGGATTCCCTTTCCAATAGGTTAGTTCATCTAACAGATATTCAATGGGGTTAAGGTCTTCGTATCTTGCTTTGTCTTGCCGTTTACTGTAGGCAAGTGTGAGCTTTGCTTTGTTGTTAAGATTATAACTGATAGAAAGATTAGGAAAGAGTCTTGTGTGATTGTTCTTATTCTCCTCCATCAGTTTTCCGTCCAAATAGGATTCTAAAGTCCCGATAGTCTGCATATATTCAATCCGCATACCTGCAGTTGCCTGTATATGTTTCCATTTCTGGGCATATTGTATATAGCCTTCAAGATTTGACTCTTGGTAGGTAAACCTGTTAGATCTTGTGTTGTCAAGCACACCTTTTGCATAGAAGCCAAAGCGATTGTTACTTTCTACCTTGGCAGCTTTAATACCTGTAAGGAACTCTCCGTCATGGTTATTCTTCAGTTTATAGTCAATAGCAGATGATATGATGTTTATATTCTTCTTGGATTTAGCTGGATAGTTGTCTTCCCTTAGTAATGTTCCATTTGGAGAGTAAAACGTATTAGGCTGATTGTTATTACTTACAACATCAACGTGAATCCAGTCTGCATTTGCAGTGATGGTCTGCTGTTCTGTAATATTGAACAGATAGCCTATGCCTGTCGTATATTTTGTATTCTCTTGTTTGGTATAATCATTCCTTGCTTTAAGAATTTCATGAAGCGTGTCTCTACCTTTATATATCCAAGTAGTTGTTGCTGTCACTCCGGGACCTGTTAAGGCGTCAACTGATGTGTTCAGCATAAGTTTGTGTTTCTTGTTAGGTTGGAATACAAAAGCCAGTCCCCCTGCGTAAGTGTTACGCTTGTCTGTATCATCGGTCTCTGAGAAGTTTCGGTCTCCTTCTTGCATTCTATCAGTACCATATTCCATGTCATAGTGTCCAATGTTATGACTATAGTTGATACCCAGCTGCCATGTCTGTTTGTTATAAGTCATACTAAAATCAGAACTTTGGCGTATGTGATTCCAAAAAGACATACCATGAGAGGTCGAAATGTAAAGTCCTCGTTCGTTGTTGTCTTTTAGTTTTATGTCAATAATACCACTTGCCCCTTCTGAATCATAACTTGCATCAGGGTTGGTTGAAGTAGTTATGCTTGCAATGTTAGAAGATGGAATAGTACGCAGATAGGCTGTAAGCGTTTCACCTTGAAGTCGTATGCGTTTTCCGTTCACGTAAACGGCGGCATTGCCAAGGGCAGAAAGCGATAGATTTCCTTTATTATCAAGCCTTACACTTGGGGTGTGGCGCAGAACATCTAAAGAGTTGCCAAGGTTAGCAAGATAGGATTCTGCAACAGAAATGCTTATCTTCCCACTTTCCATTTTTATGAGTGAGCGTTGTTTGCGAGCTGTGACAATAACGTCTTTCAGCTCTGTGCCGTCAGGATATAAATATATGTTGTAAATGGAGTTATTATTCGGAATGGAGAAAAGAATAGTAGTATCACGGCATCCGATAGCTCCGCAGTATAGTTGATAACTACCATCAATAAGGGTGTAATTAAACTTTCCGTCCGTCTCAGTTAGTCCATTGGCAATTACTTTTCCTGTCTTCTGATTAGAAATGATAATTGTTGCTGCATCAATAGGTTCCTTTGTTTGTTGCTGGATATTAAAGGTTATGTTCTGTTGAGCCATAAGGCTGAATGTGTTCAGCAACAATAGAGTTATAACTAAGATGATATGTGATGTGAAAGGTCTTGTTTGTAATCTTTGAATTGTCATGAGGTTTGTTATATTTATAGCTATTTTATAGTATACTAAGCACTCAACACGATTGGTGTTTACCACCATCATCACTCGTGCTGGGCATCAACATATCGATAAAATATGAGAAGTTTGGTTTTTATTCTCATTATAATATTGTAATATATGAATGATTTACTTATGTGAGAGATGTTAACTGGATAGTATATTAATTTATTTTTGTTTATAGCTAATAGGTTTAATGATTTTACAAAGATAACAAAATAATATTTTTCTTAGGTGTTTTTTTGTATAAAGAATAAAACGTTTTGTTTTCTGCTAATGCTTTTTATTGATTTATAGAAAGACTCACTTACTTTTGTTTTGTGAATCTAAACAAATGTTTTATTAGCTCTTTTACTTTCTTGTATATCTTTTGGAGTAATCAAAACTGTATGTTAAAGATTATACTTGATAATTATTAATTTAATAAGTGGTATTTAGTTAACTAAAATCAATTAAGAGTATTTTCTTAACTTTTAGATGTTAATTGTTTAAGGAATTCCTATCTTTGCACTTGATAAATAAATATATGGTGCTGTGAGTGGAGTCTTTTCATGACCAGTATGAATATAAACAGAGAGTAATGAAGAAGAAAACAATTTGGACAATAGCCATAATCATGGGACTTTCGTTCCTTGGTTTGCTTCTGCTCCAGCTCAACTATATTGAAGAGATGGCTGAGATGAAGAAGGAACAGTTTGACGAATCTGTCAACCGTGCCCTCTATCAGGCTTCTCGAAATATGGAGTTAAATGAGACTCTTCGTTATTTGGAGGATGATGTAAACAAGAAGGAACGCTCACAAGATGATGAGCAGAGTGCTGATAAAGATGCTTCTACTGCCGCACATCAAGTTCCTGACACAGATGATCAAGGTGAACCCTATACCTCATTCGAGGCAAAGTTGCTTCAGGCAAAGCCCTCTTTGACACCAAAGGCTATGATTCTGCGCAATGATAGTAGTACACTGTCTGCAACAAAGCGCAATATGCAGGAGATTGTTCGCAATCGTTATGTCTATCAGAAGGCGATGTTGGAAGAGGTCATATATAATATCCTTTATTCCGCTTCAGACAAACCATTGCGCAATAGAATTAACTTCAAGTTATTGGATCAAGACCTAAAAGCGGAGATGATGAACAATGGAATCAATATTCCTTATCATTTCACGGTGACGACACAAGATGGTAGAGAGGTCTATAAATGTCCTGATTATGTAAGTGACGGTGAGGAGAATACTTATTCTCAAGTGTTGTTCCGCAACGACCCTGTAAACAGAATGGGTGTTGTCAAGGTTCATTTCCCACAGATGAACAACTACATCTTCTCCAGTGTACGGTTCATGATTCCATCAATCATCTTCACTTTCGTGCTGTTGGTTACCTTTATCTTCACGATTGTGACTATCTTCCGACAGAAACGTTATAGTGAGATAAAGAATGACTTTATCAATAACATGACGCACGAACTCAAGACGCCTATCGCAAGTATTTCTCTGGCAGCCCAGATGATGAATGATAAGACGCTAACAAAGAGTCCGAAGATGATTGAGCACTTGGGTGGCGTTGTTAACGATGAGTCGAAACGTCTGCGCTTCCTTGTTGAGAAGGTACTCCAGATGAGTATGTACGACCGCAAAAAGGCTGTGTTAAAGAAGAAGTACACCGACCTGAACGAGATGGTTGAGACAATCGCTCACTCTTTTAGTTTGCGTGTTGAGCATACTGGCGGTAAGGTATATACAGAGATTGAAGCGATTGATTCACTCATGTATGTTGATGAAATGCATTTCCAGAATGTCATATTCAATCTCTTGGATAACGCTGTTAAATATGCGAAACCCGATCAACCATTAGATGTCTATTTGAAGACATGGAACACGAATGAGAATCTCTATCTCTCTGTTCGTGATACTGGTCAAGGAATAAAGAAGGAGAACTTAAAGAAGATATTTGATAAGTTCTATCGCGTTCACACTGGAAATCTCCATGATGTCAAAGGCTTTGGATTAGGTTTGGCATACGTTAAGAAGATGGTTGACCTTCATGAAGGAGAAATCAAGGTGCTGAGTGAATATGGTAAAGGAACAAAATTCGTTATAAAACTCCCCGTTATTCGTGACGAGGAGGATGAAGAATAAAAGATAATTAAGAATATAAACAAATTAATACGTATAAGTTATGGATGATAAATTGAAAATTCTGTTGTGTGAAGACGATGAGAATCTCGGAACACTGTTGAGTGAATATCTGCAGGCAAAAGGCTTTCAGGCTGACCTCTGCCCTGATGGTGAGGTTGGATACAGAGCTTTTTTGAAGAGCAAGTATGATATCTGTGTGCTTGATGTTATGATGCCAAAGAAAGATGGTTTCACACTTGCACAGGAGATTCGTCAGGCTAATGCAGAAATCCCTATCATCTTCCTTACTGCAAAGCAGTTGAAAGAGGATATCTTGGAAGGTTTCAAGATAGGTGCTGATGATTATATTACTAAGCCATTCTCAATGGAGGAACTTGTGTTCCGTATTGAGGCTATCCTCCGTCGTGTAAGAGGAAAGAAGACCAAGGAGTCTACAATGTACACCATCGGTCGTTTTACTTTCGATACACAGAAGCAGTTGCTTACACTGGATAATAACCCAGAGAAGGCTACTAAGCTTACAACAAAGGAGAATGAGTTGCTTGCTTTACTTTGCGCACACTCTAATGAGATTCTTCAGCGTGACTATGCTTTGAAGACCATTTGGATTGATGATAACTATTTCAATGCACGTTCAATGGATGTTTATATCACTAAGTTGCGTAAGCATTTGAAACCAGACCCACAGATTGAGATTATTAATATCCACGGTAAGGGTTATAAACTCATTGTTCCTGACGAGCAGTAAAAACTTTAGTCTGTAATGTTTTAATTACAGAACCACTAAATAGTAACGCTATTCTTTCCTCTTTTATGAGGACTGAATAGCGTTTTTTTCTTGTTTAATATGGAAGTAGAAGGATAAGGATTTAGTATAAAATAAAGATGAAAACCTCATTAGTATATCACAAGTTATAGGAAACCTTATTATGTGTTAGTACTCCGCACTAATGGTGCTAAGCCTCCGCACAATATGTGTTAAGCCTCCGCACAAGATGTGCGGAGTATTCGTACAGTATATGAAAAGCATCACTATAAGGGTTGAAAAGGGGAAGAATGAGTTTTACTGATACTTGATTTAGAAAGGAAGTTACTCGTGTTCGTTAGGAGTAGAAAATCTTTTCTCATGCACGTATAAATATATATCCTCTTTCTTGCCAATGTTATGGTAATTTTTATTACTTTTGTACCGACTAATTTTTTGATATCAGACGAAATCATTTTATGATACACAAATTTGATTTCCTGGTTATCGGCAGCGGTATAGCAGGAATGAGTTATGCATTGAGTGTGGCAAATAGTGGTAAGGGAAAGGTTGCCCTTGTTTGCAAAACTTCTTTGGACGAAGCCAATACGGCTAAAGCACAAGGAGGAATAGCTGCGGTAACGAACCTTGCGATTGACAATTTTGAAAAACATATCAACGATACTATGGTCGCTGGTGATTATATTTCCGACCCTTTGGCTGTGAAACAGGTTGTGTGTAATGCTCCTGAAGCTATCAAAGCACTCGTCAAGTGGGGTGTTAACTTTGATAAGAATACAGACGGAACATACGACTTACATCGGGAGGGTGGGCATAGTGACTTCCGAATTCTTCATCATGCTGATGACACGGGATTTGAGATACAGCGTGGACTGATGGAGGCTGTGAAGGCAAATCCAAATATTATTGTCTTCGAAAATCACTATGCTGTTGAAATTATCACACAACATCACTTGGGAATGATGGTGACGCGCAGAACCTCAGATATAGAATGTTATGGTGCGTATATCCTCAATCCCGAAACCCAAAAGGTTGATACTTTCTTAAGTAAGGTAACACTTATGGCTACAGGTGGTGTGGGAGCCGTTTATGCAATGACATCTAATCCTGTAATAGCTACTGGAGATGGTATTGCAATGGTTTATCGAGCCAAGGGGACAGTAAAGGATATGGAATTCGTACAGTTCCATCCCACCGTACTTTATAATCCTTCTGAGACACATCCAGCGTTTCTGATTACTGAGGCTATGCGTGGTTATGGAGGAGTGTTGCGACTTCCAGATGGTCAGGAGTTTATGCAGAAGTATGACAAACGTCTTTCTCTTGCTCCGCGTGATATCGTTGCTCGGGCTATCGACCATGAGATGAAGATTCATGGACTAAACCATGTTTGCCTTGACTTAACACATAAAGATGCTGAAGAAACAAAACGTCATTTCCCACATATCTATGAGAAGTGTCTGAGTGTTGGGATTGATATAACAAAGGAATATATCCCCGTTTGTCCAAGTGCTCACTATATCTGCGGTGGTATAAAGGTCGATTTGAATGCAGAAAGTTCTATTCATAGACTATATGCTGTTGGTGAATGCTCATGTACTGGACTACATGGAGGAAACCGACTTGCCAGCAACTCGCTGATAGAAGCTGTCGTCTACGCTAAGTCTGCAGCCGATCATACACTACGGATGATAGACACATACGATTTTAATACGAATATTCCTGAGTGGAACGATGAGGGCACAATGACCAATGAAGAACATGTTTTAATCACACAGAGTATTAGAGAAGTTGGCGAAATCATGAGCAACTATGTTGGTATTGTGCGAAGTGATTTACGTTTGAAACGTGCTTGGGCAAGGCTTGATCTATTGTATGAGGAAACAGAAAGCCTCTTTAAGCGTGTTACGGCAACGAAGGATATATGCGAACTTCGTAATATGATAAATGTTGGTTATCTGATAACAAGACAAGCCATAGAACGTAAGGAAAGTCGAGGATTGCACTACACGGTAGATTATCCGAAGCATGCATACGACAAGAAGTAGTAAAAGAGTATAGATAGATACTGAGAGAAGCACAATAACCATTGTACTCTCAACTTATAATACAAAATAGAATGATTGAAAAAAAATGGCTGGAACAGGGTTTTATAGATGAACCTATTCCAGAAGGAACAGATGTGAAGGCTGAAATTCGTCGAATGTGTAAGGAAAAGAATGCGCTTATCATGTCACATTATTACACAGAAGGCGTAATTCAGGAGTTGGCAGATTTTGTAGGTGATAGTCTGGCTTTGGCACAAAAGGCAGCTACTACAGATGCCGATATCATTGTTATGTGCGGTGTACATTTCATGGGTGAGACGAATAAAATTTTATGTCCTGAGAAGACTATACTCGTTCCTGACCTTAATGCCTCTTGTTCATTAGCAGAGAGTTGTCCAGCCGATGAGTTTGAGAAGTTTGTACAAGCACACCCTAATCATACTGTGGTAAGCTATGTCAATACAACAGCAGCAACCAAGGCTGTGACAGATGTTGTGGTGACGAGCAGTAATGCAAAGCAGATTGTTGAGTCTTTACCAAAGGATACTCCTATCATTTTTGGACCAGATAGGAACTTAGGACATTATATCAGTGAGCAAACAGGACGTGAGATGTTGCTTTGGGATGGTGCATGTGAAGTTCATGATAGATTCTCTGTAGAGAAGATTCAGCAGTTAAAACGCGAACATCCAGCAGCAAAAGTACTGGCTCATCCTGAGTGTCCACCTACTGTACTCTGCTTAGCTGATAAGGTTGGAAGTACGTCTGCCTTGTTGAAGTATAGTGTTGAGAGTGATGCTCAAGAGTTTATTGTAGTGACGGAGAGTGGTATTCTTGTTGAAATGCAGAGATTGGCTCCACAAAAGACCTTTATTCCAGCCCCTCCTAATGATAGCGATAGCCCTTGTAACGAATGTGAGTATATGAAGTATATTACTTTGAGGAAGCTGTATAATTGCTTAAAGTATGAATGGCCAGCAATCGAGGTTGAGCCTGAGATGGCTAAGAAGGCTGTCAAATCAATTCATAGAATGTTGGACATCTCAAACAGATTAGGTTTATAATTTAAATATATTATTATGTTGTCAGTAGAAGAACTAAACGATAAACTTATCGAACTCGCTTTTAGTGAGGATATAGGTGATGGTGACCATACAACGCTTTGCTGCATCCCTGCTGATGCTATGGGTGAAAGTAGATTACTGATAAAGGAAGAGGGAGTCTTGGCAGGAGTAGATGTTGCCAAAAGAGTGTTCCATCTTTTCGACCCAAAACTGCAGGTAGAGGTCTATATAGAAGATGGTGCACATGTGAAGTCTGGCGATATTGTTATGAGTGTGAAGGGCAGAACGCAGAGCCTTTTACAGACAGAACGCCTTATGCTTAATATCATGCAGCGTATGAGTGGTATTGCAACGATGACCCACAAGTATCAGCAAGCACTCATTGATGCTGGTACAAAGACACGCGTTTTAGACACACGTAAGACAACACCAGGAATGAGAATGTTGGAAAAAGAGGCTGTAAAGATTGGTGGTGGTATGAATCATCGCATAGGTCTCTTTGATATGATTCTCTTGAAAGACAATCATGTTGACTTCTGTGGTGGTGTACATAATGCAATCTCTATGGCAAAGCAGTATTGTAAGGAGCATGGTAAGGACGATCTCAAGATAGAATGTGAGGTAAGAAACTTTGCTGAATTGGAAGAAGCTCTGAATGAAGGCTGCGATCGTATTATGTTTGATAACTTCACACCAGAGGATACTCGCAAAGCAGTTGAAATTGTAGCAGGACGCTGTGAGACGGAGTCAAGTGGAGGAATTACTTTTGACACGATGATTCCATACGCTCAAGCTGGCGTGGATTTCATTTCTTTTGGTGCACTAACCCATAGTGTTAAGGGACTTGATATGAGCTTTAAGGCTGTTGTAGCAAAAGACTGATTCTTAGTAAAATACTAATCTCTTTAATTTCTTTTCATGAAGAAAAATATTTTTCTTCATGAAAAGAAATTAAAGAGATTAGTATTTTACTAAGAATC